>NZ_NFKD01000040.1:0-42206 GCF_002160215.1 Bacteroides sp. An19
CGAAGAAGTGCCAAGCTCGAATGAATATACGGGTAGGATACCAGATTCCTTATTCGCAGGCAAAGATTGATAACACGCACCTCAATCGCCTTAAACGGCGATTAGCTGCAAACCATTAGTTGCAATATGAAAAGAGTAATTATACTTTATATTTTATTCTTGCTTTCACCTTTTACTTTTGCACAAAACTATAAGGAAACTATTCAAACAGAGATTGATGCAATAAACAAAATGACTTTGAGAATTGCATACCTTGTTCCTTTAGATAGTTTAGGAAAAGTAATAGAGAATGAATATATGGAATTTGATCAAATCCATTCATACAAAATCTTAGATGATGGTCAGATAAAGAATGCAAATATATTGTTTACTATGTATTTCGATAGCGATAACAAAATCAGGAAAGTGTTTAAGCGATGGGCTGACGGGGGTACATTGCATAGTATGGCATATTATGATTCTAATGGGCGATTGATATATGGAGTATATAATAAAGGCTATGAAACCCACGGAAAGTTGTATGCTGACGCTCCGGGTTTTCATATAGAGCATTTTCCTGAAGAGAATGAATGTAATGACTGTTTTGAAGCATACCTATTCTTATCTACGAAATGTATGGAAGCTCAGTATAATATAATATTACAGAGCCCCCCGAATGCTAAAAGGACGAATTTTACGCCACAAGTTGGAGATAGTGCCATACTATGCAGTCCCTACATTTATTCTTTACCTGATGGAGAAAAAATTACCGAAGGGGAAGATGGCATAGCAGTTAGTTTTGGAATGCCTGTTGTTATAAGTAAAATAGTAAATACCTGGTGTAGAATAAATTCCATTTTTAATGCCCATATAGGTTATGTACCTATTCAAGACATTGAAATCATTAAGTAAATATAGTAAGCAACTAACAAGGTCGAGCCAACAGCTTAACGCTGTTCCTCACCAAACCATTATCAACAAAAACGGAATTTTAATCATGAAAGCGAAACTGAAAATAATAAAAGATTGGGAGTTTGGCGGAATTGAATTGTCTGGCACTTCTTTCAAATATAGTCCACTTGGCGGCAAAGGGATGATAGCTCGTAGCGAAGAGGAAATAGTATTCTCTGTTTATCATTCACAGCAAAAGTCGAAAGGAGTGCTATGGATAAAAGGAGATATTTCCCGATTTATCCCCAGTCCAAAGCCCCAAGAAGTGCAAGACATTTGGCAAGACCCCGTACTTTTATCTTGCAACAACGGAATATTATTTCTTTGTGGAACCAGCAAAACTCTTTGGTGGTTATCTGAAATAAATGGCGATTGGACTTCTATTTCTATGGATAACTGGTGTGCCGGAGGCATACCTATGCCAATAGCTGTTACCGGAGAGCATGGTGTATTTCCTATTGTATGTAGAGTAGATAGGGTTTTGGAAGCAACGAACAGTTTCACAACTTTGACTGTCAATTTTGCAACAAAGACTGCCCGTTGGTCTGACATTGGTTCTTGTGTGTATAGCAAAGCTGGAACTCGGCAAGCACATCTTGATTCGGTGACAAAAGCGAATGGAGATTTCTCCAAAGCAGTTTTCAATTATAACTATCCTCTGATAGGTTCTATGCAAGAACAGACTGGACATTTATATGCTTTTTTGGAAAGTAGCACAACTAATCCAGTAGGTTTGGCTGGAATGGGATATTATTGGTATATAGAGTTGGAGTTTAACGGTTTGTTTAAAAATAAATTGTGGGGTAAAGACAATTTAAGCCGTTTGCCCGGAAAACATGGGATGCGAGGTAAATTCTCTGGGGATAGAACTTGGCTAATTTTATCTTCCATTTTCAAAACAGATGAGTGGAAAGGCAAGCAAAAACTATTGCGCCTTTCTGATTGTACTTTGGTTGACCTCGTTATGCCTCGTGGATATAGTGCTTTCCGAGTGTTAGATGTTTGGAATAACCGGGCATTTATCTGTAATGAAGATACCAAGCTGGCTCTTTGTGAAATAATATGGGAGTAAGTAATTATAAATGTTGATAACAAGCCAAGTTAGCTGCTGAACGCAGCTCCTTGTCAAGCCATTAGAAACAATTATTGCGATGAAACATACAGAAGCCATAGCCTCATTGACAAGTAAAGGTTTGAATGAAATCAATCATTCAAACAAAGGGCATTTGTCCCTGCCCACAAGACGTGCGATACTTCAAGCCATCAATGAACCGTATGTCATTGGACGAATTAGCATTTTGTGTGCGTTGAAAGTATATCCGATATGGAATGAATTTTTCAAGAACGATACGGAAATTATCGGACTGATTAAGAAAACGGAGAAATACCTGCTGGGGCAAACGGGCAAAAAGGATTTATTGAAAGATGCCGACCATTTGGACGTGTTTGCCGATAATTACATGGAAGATAATATTACAGCTGCATTTGCAGCCAAAGTAGCTGTTCATGCCGCTTATGATGCCGGGGCGGGTGCAGACAGGGTTGTCAGTGATTATGATTCTGAAGAAGAAATAGAAGACCCTGACGAATGGGATACCGCTTTCCTCGCAAGTTTAGTATATAATGGTGGTATTGTCGATTTGGATTCTGTTGATGACAGGCGCAATAAAGAGTTCTGGAACTGGTATCTTACCGATTGCATCAAAACTGCCTGTGTAAATGACAGCCTGCCATATCCAGCCCCCGCAAACAAAGCAACATCACCTGCAAAATACATTCCTTATCGTACACAATTACGTCTTTGGAAAGAAGATGCGAAATGTTGTGCCTGTATAAATGGCATCAAGGAAGTTTTAGTAAAAATGGTGGCTTTTGCCCAATGGAGTAAATGCGATTTTTACTGTTATACCGTTGAAAGTACATCTCAACCTGAGATTTATTATTACAAGGGAAACGAGCCAGTCTGGTTTGGTCCTAATGGTATTAAAATTTTAATATATCTTTCAGGAAAAGTAGAAAAGCTTAAAGACCTGATGTATTCTTTATGTCCGCAAGAAGGGGCTTTCTATCTATGTAAAATAACAATATATAAAGACAATCATATGGATATAAGATTTGATTACGATACACGAGACGAAAAACAGAAAGAGGCATTCAACGATAGTGACTTTAGTGAGGATTTCAGTAAATATCCACGGGCGAAAGAGTTCATTCCTGATTGGTTGGCAGATATACTGAAAAGGAAAAGAATAAGTTTCTAATAAACTGGGATAACGGACTAACGTCGTTCCCCGCTTAACCATTAGCTATAATAAATAGGAGGCAAAAAATGATGAACGATTTAGAAGAAATTTGGGAACAGAGTTTTTCTCAGCTCGGGTATAAGTTGGATTTAGTTAAGCCCAACTATCAAGAAATGGAACATGATGATAGGATGATAGCATCTCTATATTGGTTGGAATTGGAGATGTATAATGGTGGTTTTGTTCAATTTTTCTGTAATTGGGGTTATGATGCTTATTTACTTGCAGTTGAAGGTTTAGAACAAATAGGAGCTATTAATACCAAGGAACTATTATTGAAAGCTTATTCTATCATTGAAAAGTTTGAAGATGATGAACGTCTTGAAGAATTATGGGACTTACCTGAATATCTTACCCAATCAGATGATGATGAGTTATCGAAAATAGATGAAGAGTATTGGCAAGATAAGGAACAAATTTCAAGGCTTATGCTTCTGAAGTTTCATCTTGATTCAATAAAGAATATAGATAACAAGGAAAGTTAACCCCTGAATGGTGTTCCTTTCCAAACCATTACCCACGTAGTAAAGATATGTTTAGAACACAAATTGAAATATTTACTTCTCGCAGTTTTGGAAGGATTCCAAGACTTCCCGAAGATGGTTACATGGTAGATGATGTGACAGAATCCGTAATTCAGCAAATAATCGAGGATAAACTTATAAAGAGAGTTCAAATAAGCGATTATATTCCTGATACGGTTCTTGAAAAGTTGAATCGCATATTTATATCACGTCCTGATATTTCTTTTCGTGTATATGGAGGGGCTGATAAAACTTCTGGATATGAGGATGATTTCAATGGTTGGAATCTGGATTTCCTACGATTTGTTCCTGATGTACAAAATATCGAAATAGGCAGATTTGAATATAAGAATACTGACTTATCGATTCTTTCACGTTTGTCAAATCTAAAATCGTTAATATTAGACATTTATAATTTAAGGGATTTTTCTTTTATCAAAACACTATCAAGCCGGTTGGAGCATTTGTATATAGATGCGGTTTTGAAGAATGGTAAACCTGTGTTTGATTGTCAATGGCTTTTGCGTTTCAAAAATCTCCAATCCCTCTTTCTCGGGAAATTAGATAAGAATCTTGAATCTATTGTAGGACTAAGTCAATTGAAAAAGTTGGAATTAAGGGCTGTCAAGAACAAGGATTTGTCTTTCTTAAAACAAACGCCTATTAATGACTTGTCCATTTGGTGGTGTGACGGTTCAAAAATAGACTTGACGGTTTTGAGTGATTTTAGGACTTTGCGCCAACTAAGACTTTTTAGAATATCTAAATTGGATGATATTTCATTTGTTAGTACACTCACGGGACTTGAAAGGCTTGAGTTGATTTGGTTGGCCAATATTACTAAGATACCAAACTTATCCAATCTAAACAATTTGACCGAAGTTTATATTGACGACCTAAACAAGTTGGTTGATATTACAAGTCTTGTAAATGCTAAAAAATTGAGAAAAGTATATATGTCAGGCATTAAAAGTATGACAAAAGAATCTGTATATGCAGTATTAGATAATCCAAATGTGGAAGAATTACGTTGTTTTGGCGGAAAATCAGAAATAAGTAATATACAAATAAATCGAAGAAACAAAGAATAAATTACGTGGGTAACAAGCACCTGTTCCGCCTAACGGCGGCAAGCTGCATCCCATTATCAACTAATTCTAATTATCAGCAGATTGATTAATTTCCTAGATTATTATAACAGTACAAAAAACAACCAATATATGAATAGACGAATAAAAAAAATATTAGAAAATATAACAGATAAAGAACCTGATACATTCGTAGAAGAAAATAAACAAAAATTAGAACTTTTTGCAAAGACTCCTCATATTATTAGATTAGACTATTTATCCATGCGATTTGTTGCTAGTTTCTACTTGCGAAAATGCTGTAAATTATTTTGGTATGACCCTAATGAAAATAATTTTTGTTCACTTTTAGACTATTTATTTTACTATTATTCAAGTTATATTGTTTATTTTTCAGACTCGAATCGTAAAAATGAATTAGTGAATCAAGTCGGACTAACATCTGTCTTTTTGGGGGTTTTGACTTTTTTCCCAAAAAAAGAATCCGATATTATGCTATGTATTTTAATTGAAAGAATAGAAGATACATTAAAGAGTGATTTTCCTTATGTGTATTATCAAGATACAATTTTACCAGAATCAATTGTCATGTATGATAAATATTACAATAAAAACAACAGCCACCTGTTAAATATTTATACAGAGAAGAGGCTTAACCCCATATATGCCCAATTAATAGATAATATTTGCACAGATGACACGACTATGTTTAACCAACTAATAGATGATATTTGTATCTACCATTTACGAAAATGTAATGATGGTAACTTCTCTAAAAATGAGTTTTACTTTACAGAATGGCAATTAATTCCCACGGAAATATTGGTATTACTACGATACCGTCATATTCAAGGGAAAAATATAAAGTTTATAACAAACGAACTGATTAAGAGGTTCATTCCGTTTTTAACCTTAAAATCATTTATGCTTTCTGAAGAAACTATTCAATTTAGAGAAAAACTTTATAATATATATATGGAAAAAGTAATGGCAGAATTGGAAAATGAAAATATAACAAAAATAATAAATCTATAGTTATATTTTATTATGTACGAGAAATTCTTAGAAAAGAACATCAATAGTATAAGGCAGACAGTTGATGATGCCTTTATCGCTAAATACTCCGATTTGTCTTATCCAAAACTGACTGCTTTATGGCAAGAAGTTAGGTTGGGCAGCTATTGTGAAGGATTGCTTAAAATCATAAATCCGTCAAGATTACCAAGATGTACTAAACTCTTGTTATATTATGGACTATGACAAATCGTTTCTTCCATTCATGTGTACGACTTTCGGTGATATCTTTGACTTATATAGATATAAGTACACAAACAATCGGCATGTTCAAAGATTTAGATAAATTTTGAGTTTGAAAAAAGTTGATAACAACGCAGGATAACGGCAAGCCGTTCCCTGCTGAACCATTAGCGAAAACAGAAACCAGTATGATACAGCAAATAGAAAAACTTAAAAAAATAATCAATCAAAACAGCATGGGGCATTTGCCTTTATCCTATCGTGTTGATTTGATGAAACAAATAGGCAACCCCCAGACAGTGCAAAAAGTGTTGTGTGAGTGCTGCAAAAAAGCTTGTTCCTGCTTTCCAGAAGAATTTGGAGCAGAAAGCCTGTTATACGATGTCTTGTCGGAAATGGACAGTTATCTGTACAAGAATAAAGGAACTACCGAAAGCATATTGGCCTCAATAGAACGGCTGCGCAATTATGTGGAACAATCCGCAGACAGTCCCGAAGGCATGGCAGGTTGGGCTATCATAGCTTTGGGATATGCAATCCATTACGATGCAGCTTCCATATTGTCAATAGAGGATTATGATGGTGAAGATGATGATGCTTTCGACTTTGAAAGTTGGAATGCGGATTTTATAGGCTCGATAGCTTGCTCTGGCAGCAATCCTTTCGTGGAAACAGGAGACGTAGAGAAACGTAAGGAGTACTGGCTGTGGTATGTAAAAATGGTATTGGAAGTTTCTCAAAATCCAAATGCCAAATACCAGTCATTGCCAGTATGCAAAAGAGTAACTCCTTTAATTGATATACCTGTTCGTCATCAATTAGATTTAGTAAAAACAAATAAAAGAATATCTTTTGATGATATTAGAGATGCTATTTTACTTCAAATACCCTCTGGAATGAAATGGGATTTTATAGATGTTTTATTTGTATCATGCACCAGCAGTATGTTAAATATACGCTTTTCTACTGGAGATAAGATAAAAATAGGGACGATGGCGACCATCAATATATGCAAGGAATTTAGATTAAAACGAAAAGAAATGTATATGTATTATCCAAAGGAAGGAGCTTGGTTCTCTCTAAAAATGGTCATTAACTCAAATAGTTCTTACAATTTGGATTTTAATTATGATAATTGGGATGAAATTCCAAGTTATTTCCAGGAATTAGATTGGATTTTGAGCTTTTACACCAAATTTCCACGAAGTATAGAATATACCCCTAAGTGGTTAAGGAAAATAGTTGGAAGTAGAAAGCTGTACTTG
The DNA here is from genome assembly GCF_002160215.1 of Bacteroides sp. An19. Lineage (NCBI taxonomy): Bacteria > Pseudomonadati > Bacteroidota > Bacteroidia > Bacteroidales > Bacteroidaceae > Bacteroides > Bacteroides sp. An19. The sequence continues at coordinate 7,368 of NZ_NFKD01000040.1, forward strand.
ACTTAGTTTCTGTGAGTATATAAAATAATTTCGCTAACAACGCAGGATAACGGCAAGCCGTTCCCTGCTGAACCATTAGTCGCAATTAATTAAAAACAAAAGAATATGAGCAAGAAGAATATTACTTATTTCGGTGAAGTAGATAATAAGGAAGAGGACTATTTTGAAGGTCATGTAATGATTTGTAACAAGGATGTCGAATTGTGTTTGGATTTCTGTGCTTATGAAGGCAATCCCAAGGATTGGTCGGCAGAGCTGGAAGGCTATCTTTCCAACCTTCTTAAATACAAGACAGAAATAGATAAATTCATATTAAAGGATTATGAAGATGGTGGCACAACGAATGAATATGTCCGTTGGCATCTTGATGAATGGGAAGCTATTGATGACTTGTTACCAAATGCCGATTCGACAAAAACAAAGGAAGAACAGTTTCTATCCTTGCTGATTCAGAGAGTAGAAACTATTACTTTTTATCCCGGTGATAATCACTATGCTGTTTGGGATTACATGATTGATAGTGAAAATTCAGATGAAATAGTCGTAGTACATACTGACAATAAAGGAAAAATATTAGATATTACTTGTGAAAGTTAAATATGCGACTAACAAGCACCTATGCCACCTAACGGCGGCAAGCTGCATCCCATTAAATAGCGTACATATATGAATAATACAACAAAAGTAAGAATTGTATATAAAAGTAAATTCATTGGTAACAAAGGAAGATAACCCCAGAACGGGTGTTTTCCACCAAACCATTAATCAGTAAAATGAATATGAAGTATTTGAAGAAACTTAGTATATATTTTGTTATCATTCTTGCCATCGTTTTGGTATGTGGCTTCACGGTACTTGTAATTAAGGAAGTAGATAAGGGCACATTTTATGACTTAGCCACCTCGGAGGCATTGGCCTTTTGTTTGCAATTGGGGATGGCAGCATTTACTGCCCTCATTCCATACAGTTTGAGCATCGCAACTTTCTTGAGTTTTTGGGCAATGAACGATGAAAAATGGACAGGCTTTCTCCGAAATTGGGTAATCGGTCTGGTTCTTGTTTTGCCTCTATCGGCAATGACCTATTACTATGACTGGTTTATACGTCCCCAAACAATGGCTGCATCTGTTGATAAAATAATAGAAATAAAACAGACTTATCCCCAATCGTTGGCAGACAAGTTCAGCATCGACCCGGAAGAAATATTGCACAATATACCTATGGTAATGCCCAAAACGAAACTTATAGCCCAAACAGATTCTCTTGAAACATCTTTTTTAGCTGATATTGACACGTGCGGACTACTGCTTTCAATGCTACCGGACACTTTGGCATCGAAAGCCTATGACAGCTATCAGTTGGAAACAATGGGCGTTGCCTATCAATATGCCGCTCATCCCGCTGCCAGCGAAGACAGTCTGATGTTCATAGCTCATACGGAATTGTACCGACACGCCATCACCGCATGGGAAACCTCCACCGAACTGCAACGCCATCAAAAAGAATATTTCGGCAGAACTCTCAACACTATATGTATATACGTCGCGTATATCCTGTTCGCTTTCTTGGGGTATCTGCTGCGCTACAAACCGATAAAGAATATATTGATGGTATTCGCGGTACTGATTGCCGCCGCTTGGATTTGTCATGAAATAGGTTCTATTGTTCAGGAACATGCGAAGAAACTGAACGGGGTGTCCCGTCAAGTCGTGGACGATACTTATAAGGAGATAGAAGGAATAAGAGAAAAGGAAAGAAATGCTGATAACGATTCGCTGAATTGTTTTCATGACAATTTGGTATATAGAGATAATGGCGAATGCCCTACTCGGGAAAACTGTCATCAATGACACTTTTTTCGAGTAGGATTTATCGTGTTTCTCATTCTGTACTTGCTGGCGTGTTACTGGATATTTGGCTTGGAATCGTAAAACAAGGTGGAAAAAGGATGCATCATTATTTATTAAGCATGAGGAAATTATTGGAGAAATATTACAATATAAATTATTACTGCACTTATAAGCTACTGTTCTTCATTTTCATGAGGATGCTAAACCCTTTCTATTGGCTAAGTCTCTCAAAATGGGATAACCGCTACATAAAATACTTAGTTTCGAGTAGTAAGAAAGCAGAAGAAACCGGAATGGATAAAGGCATCTATCTTCCTTGCAGCAGTAGGGCACTTATCACCCCATTCATCATCATCTGTTGGATATTCAGTCTTGTCTGCCTTGCCTGCACCAAAATACTAAGGGTACAATTAGTGCGTATTATTTTGGAAAACGGCATCATTTTTTATTCATTGCTCGTAGTCTTCATGATATGCGGATATTATATCAATGAAATATTCTTATTCAAGAACGACAAATACGAGAAGTATTTCGCCAAGTTCGAGAAGGAGAAAAAGTATCTGCTCTATTACGGCATCCATGTCGTTTCCCTGATTGTCCAGTTCGCGACTTTCTATCTGTTGCTTATGGAAATAGTGGTATAATGCTTGCCATAAACACAATATTTCCCTACCGTGCGGCATTTCCGGCGGAAAGCGGAACAACCGGACAGGGGCAACCGGTTATCTTTACGGATTCATCAAACAATAAAAACATATCTCTTATGCAAACAAATTTCATCGAACAGTTGTCCGCCACCGCCCCGGCAGGCTTGGAACAGGCCACCGCCGCCCTGTGCGGAGAAGTGAGAGGGCTGCTGAATGCCCGTACCCCAAAGCGTTACCTCGCGCTGGAACCCTATGCGCGGGACACAAACCTATGCCACCACATCCTCGACCTGCTGACAGGAAAGCCCGCGCTGCCGGATGTGTCGGCTCCCGGATGCCGCCCGCTGCTGATGCTGCTCGCCCTGTCGGAAGACACGGAAGTTCAGAACCGGCTGCTGCACGGACTGGTGGAGCCTTGGCGGAAAGCCTGCCGCACGCCGGAGATGCTCTACCTGTGCGACGTGCTGTACCAGACCCGCATCCCCCGTCCCCTGTATAATATGTGCAACGAGGTGTGCGACTACTTTTTCGTGGAGCGGCGCAAGCAGGTGAGCCACCAGCCCACACCGCTCACCGAAGCGGAGCTGCAATATGCCGAGAAACGGCTGAAGCCCCTGTATGCCGCCGTGTTCCGGCTGAAGGTGAACCGCTACAGCTACCGCACGAACAGCGTGGAGGAACTGGCGGGGATGCTCTGCATGAGCGCATCGACCTTCCGCGAGAAATTCAGCAAGATATACCGCCAGTCCGCCAACAAATGGTTGCGGGAGCAACGCATCGGACAGATACGGCGGGACTTGAAATACCACTACGACCGCCCGCTCAGGGAGATAGCCGAGAAGAACGGTTTCGAGTCCGCCAACCGTTTCTGGGAATTCTGCACGGGACAGATGAAGCAAAGCCCCAGCGAGCTGCACAAGGAGCTGTACGACGAGCTGTGCGCGGAACGGCGGAAGTTCTATTTGGGGGAATGACGGCATTTCCGGCGAAAAACGGAACTGCCACATCCATGTACACCGCTATTTTTGCCGTTCATAACCGATAAAATAGTTTCAAATGGATGTATTTTACCTGTGCCCCTACCTGCTTTTACTGGAACAGGGGGATTGCGATACCGAAAGGCTGAATGAGGCAAGCGACGATTTCATACGCCACCTCAGCCATCTGCATGAGGAACACGGCAACCACACCTGCGTGTTCCTCCATCTCCAATACACGAAGTTCCGGCTGACCGTCCTGCGGGAACGCTACCACAACAACGGGCAGAGCCATCTGGTGTGCTACTGCCATGTGGTGGGAGCTATCATGTATGTGGAAAACACGATGGAACGAATGGAAAAAAGACGGACGGGTTCCGGAAACGGAGAAGCCCGTCCGCCCGGCGACGGGCCTCCCGTGCTGTGGACTGACGATGCCATCCATCTTATTGAACTGCTTTATGCCTGCCATGAACTGAAGCTGTTCAATGACGGTGAAATCACGCTCAAGCAAGTGGTGGAATATGTGTGCGGCGTGCTCGGCGTGGACGTGAAAAACGCTTCGAGCTACTATGCCCGGATGCGGCGTCGGAAAGGCGACGACCGCACCTATTTCATCGACCGGCTGCGCGAAGCCCTGCTGCGGAAAATGGATACGGACGACGAGAAGCAATACCGGCGAAACAAATAAGCCTATGCCTGTTTGTTCAGTTCCAGCAGGTGCTTCAGATTCGGGTCACTCCCGATACGTTCCAGTTCGTCGGCGACAATCTGCCGGGCTTCCTCCTTAATGCGGTTGTAGTTCTCCTGCACCATTTCCTTCATGCGGTCGATGCCGTCGGCATCCCTGAAGTCGGTGATGACCGGTATCTTCCGGTAGGTCTTTTCCTCTTCGGCGATTTTCTTGGCATCGACCACAATCTCACAATGGAAAATCTTCTGCTCGATTTTCTCTCCGAAGTTGTCCGCCACCGAACCGACAAACATGCCCTGCGTCAGCGAGGAAATCTTGCTCGGCGGGATAAGGCTGTCCATCTGGGTGGAGATGGAGGTGGACACATCGTTGCGGTTGATGGAGATGGACTGCCGTTTCTGGAGAATCTTGCCGAAGCGCTCGGAGAGCGTCTTGGCCGTCTCGCCCACCACCTGCCCGGAGAAGATGTTGCCGACGGTGTTGATGATGACCTTCGCCTCCTTGTCGGTATAGTCGCGGATGAGCTGCGAGAAGTCCTGAAAGCCCAGCAGCACGGCCACCTTGTTGCTACGCGCGGTGGCGATAAGGTTATCCAGCCCCTTGATGAACACGGTGGGCAGCTCGTCGATGATGATGGAGCTTTTCAGCCTGCCCTTCTTGTTCACCAGTTTGACGATGCGCGAGTTATACAGTCCGAGTGCAGCCCCGTAGATGGCCTGCCGGTCGGGGTTGTTGCCGATGCAGAGTACCTTCGGCTCGTCGGGATTGTTGATGTCGAGGGAGAACTCGTCGGCGGACATCACCCAATAGAGTGCCGGGGAAATCATGCGCGAGAGCGGTATCTTGGCCGAAGCAATCTGCCCCATGAGCTGGTCGGCAGCCCCGGCGAGCCATGCGTCGAGGAAAGGGCTGAGGTAGTTCTCCAGTTCGGGATAGGAGGACATGATGGGGAAAATCTGCTCGTAGGGCTTGTTCAGGAACTCGACCGCATGGGGGAAGGTGCAATACTTTCCGTTTTTGTAAATGCGTAAAAACCAAATAATTGCAGCAAATAAGATGGTGGGCGACTCGACGAAGAAGTCGCCCTGCTTGGCCGCCCAAGTCCGGTTGAGGTTGAGCATGATGTTGTAGGAACTCTCGTAGGCATCGGAGATATCGGTCATGAACTTCGGGTTGAGCGGGTTGCAGCGGTGGCTGCGCGAGGGGTCGTCGAAGTTGATGACATAGAACTTCGGCCTGACCTTGTAGCCGTCCAGATGGCGGAGCAGGTGGTTGTAGGCGATGGTACTCAAGTCCGGAAACTTGAAGTCGTAGATATAGGTGGCATAGCCCTTTTCAATCTGCTGTTTGATATAGGAATTGACCACGGCAAAGGATTTGCCGCTGCCCGGCGTGCCCAAGACAATGGAAGCACGGAAAGGGTTCACGACATTTATCCAGCCGTGCCACATCTTTTTCCTGTACCAGAAACGGGTGGGCAGATTGACGGAATACTCGTTCTCGATAAGCCGTGTCTCCTGCATGAAGGATTCGTTCTCGTTGTTGAACACATCCTCCATCAAGTTCTGCCGGAGCAGGCGGGACATCCATACCCCGGCGGCCAAGAGGCAGCCGTAGCCTGCGGATAAGGTGAGCAGATAGAAACCGGTACGCGCCGAAAGGGGCAGCGGCAGGGCAAGCAGCCACCAATTGAAGAAGAACAGCACGATACCGGCGGCAAGCGCCGCCCAGATATGCGGCCACTTAATCTTTTCCTCTTTCACGCCTTTTGTCCCCAAGCAGGAGAGCGCGAGGAACACAAGGGCGAACAGCTTTGTCCAAAGAATGGACGAGAACAGCCCGGTCGTCCGCTGGAAATTAAGCAGTATCCTGTCCACCACCCCGATGTCGATGTTCCATTCCTTCATCGAGGGGTAGCAGAACCAATATACATTGACTATGACGAACAATACGCTGAGGGCACGCATAAAGTCCATGACCTTGGCCAGCCCTCTCAAATCATCTTCCTGTGACATAAGTTATACTTGTTTTAACGGTGATTGAAATTCGGTTGAATGTTATCCGGGCTGCATTCAGTCCTGCCGCCCGTACCTGCGGCGGCGTTTCTTCTTGTCCGGCTTGTGCAGGCGCGGATAGCGCGGCACGGCACCGGTTCCCGGCTCAATGACGGACAACAGCCCTCCCAGCACCTTACCGTCCGTACCGGTTTCCGGCTCAGGCGTTGCCACGTGGGGCTGTACTTTGCAGACCGGTTCGGATTGCGGGTTGAAACGCGCTTCCAGCATATTGGCGGAGAACTCCTTGCCGAGCCGGGAACCGTTGAGCACGGTACGGCTCGTGTGGTCGATGAAGGTTACCCCGTAAATCCTGCCGGATTCATTGCGGCGTAGCACCAAATCCACGTTCATGGCAGCCAGACGGCGGCGGAAATCCGCCTCGTCCCTTGCCTTCAGTAATGCCCCGGCCAACGGAGGGCGCAGCCGCTCGCGGCAACCGTCCGCCCTGATGCGCGAGGCTGACCACTCCATGCGCCGTTGCAAGCCCTCCGCACCCGCCATCCTGCCCAGCCTTGCCGACTTGATGGGGGTCGCCACCTTGTTCCCGTCCGCATCCAATGCCGTATAGACAATGCCGTGATAGGCGCGTCCGCCCGCTTCGCCCCTGACTTCCTCCATGCCTATGTTATATAAGGAGAGCAATGCCCGGAACTCGCCCATCGACTGGAAGCGGTAGAGCTTGAGCAACGGCTTGACGGTATCAGCTATCTGCCGGCGTATGTCGCCCTTCGCCGCATCCACCGGGCGGAGCTTCCATTCCTCCGCCTTCTTCTGTCCCTCTGCCGGATGCAGCCTGTACTTCTGTTCCAACTGCTCGGTTATTTCCTTGCTCCGGCGGTGCTCGAAGCGGTCGGAAATTTTCCTGCCCCCGCTGTCCACGCGCAGGGACACGATGTGGATGTGGTGGCGGTCGATGTCCTCGTGCTTAAAAATCAGGAAAGGCTGGTTGCCGTAGCCCAACTTCTCCATGTACTCCCTGCCGATGGCGGCAAGCTGCCCGTCGGTCAATACATCGTCGGGATGCGGATTGAGCGAGATGTGGATGACCGGCTTCTCGGTGCGGTAGTGCGAGGGAAGCCATGCCGTGAAAGCCTCCATCGTTTCGCCCATGCGGAAACGCCCGTCCTCCGGGTACGGGAGCAGGTTGGCATCCAATATCTTCGCGTGCCCTTCCTCTACCTTCGTCTGGTTGTAGGCCAACGCGCCATACAAGTCCTTACCCGTGCTGATTTTCGCCACCATGCCTTTTGAGTTCTTCTGAAAGTCCGACAATGCGGCGGCTGAGCGCCACCAGTTCGAGGGTCAGCTTCTCCAGTTTATAGAGCAAGGCCAACGCTTTTTTCTCGGTAAAATGCACGTGCAGTTCCTTGACCGCCTGGTTGTAGTTCACCCCGACGGCGCGGTACTGCTGGTACAGGGCGGTGAGCCTGGCCACATACTCCATCGTGCCCCGGTCGGTGCGTATGACCCGGAAGCTGTCGCCGAAGATGCGCGCGGCGATGAACTTCGACTTGGACGAAAGACCGGACTGCTCGTAAAGGGTGAGGAACCGGGCGTGCTGCGCGGCGTCGAGATTGACGGTCTCGCGGTGGAAGGCGGGCGCGGACTTGGGTGTCCGTCCGCCTTTCCTTCTTTTCGGGTGTTGCTGTTGTTCATTCATGCTTGCTGTCATTAAAAGGTGAAACCTGCCCGTCCGTGGCCGTGCCGCCGTTATGCCCCATCCCTACAATTTGCGACTTCGGAGCCAAATTGCGCCCCCTGCAAGGGCAAGCGTTTTTTGCGGCAGAAGCGGATGCGTGCTGCAAAAAACACAGCTTGCTATGTTCTGGCGAACATACGTTTTCCCCACCGGTGGAGAAAAGCGCTTTCGGGGAAAGCGGACGATAACCAGACGGAAAGCCTCCGACCACGCCAACGGATTCATGCTGCAAAGGTAGGAAGCGGAGCCGTTTGCAGCACAACACCCCGACCAGCCACATTATGCCATAGGGGAGCCACTTTGCCCGGAGGATAATTCCGACGGTAGCCAGCACCTCCGTTGCAACGTTGGGACAGCCGACTGACCAGCCAGCCCGACATCCAACCGTACCGACAACCGGGCGGTTGCAGAACCGGACAACCCGTCAAGCGGCTAATGACACAAACAGCCATCCAGCCATATCAGCCACCGGTGCATCAGCCATTCCACCCGGCAATCATACGGATGTCCAACGGACTATCCGGACAATCAGATGTATGACCAACCAGCCAGCCACTCCACGCCAAAGCCGAGCCACTCGCGCCCCGAAGCGTGAAATCCTTTTCCACCGTTCCCGTTTCTCTTTTCCTTTGCCGCATCATTTGAAACGGAACGGTTATGCCAACAGAAAAAGAAACACTTTACATCGCCTTCTCCACCCAGAAGGGAGGGGCGGGCAAGACGACCCTGACGGTGCTGGCGGCCAGCTACCTGCACTACGTGAAAGGGCTGAACGTGGCGGTGGTGGACTGCGACTATCCGCAGCACAGCATCGCCGAAATGCGCAAGCGCGACTTGAAAACCGTCATGGAGGACGAACACTACAAGGCGATGGCCTACCGCCAACTGCAACGTATCGGCAAGAAGGCCTACCCGGTCGTCGAGGGCACGGCGGAGGATGCCGTGGAAAAGGCGGAAGGACTATTGGAGAAGCTGCCCGGCACGGACATCGTGTTCTTCGACCTGCCCGGCACGGTAAACAGCGGCGGCGTGCTGCGGACGCTGGCGAACATGGACTACATTTTCTCGCCCATCGCGGCAGACCGGGTGGTGATGGAAAGCACACTGCGTTTCGCCACCAAGCTGAAGGACACGCTAATGGACACGGGCAAGACGAACATCAAGGGGCTGTACCTGCTGTGGAACATGGTGGACGGGCGCGAGAAGTCGGAACTCTACAGGGTATATGAGGAAATCATCCGGGAGCTGGGGCTACAGGTGCTACAGACCTTCCTGCCCGACAGCAAGCGGTTCCGGCGCGAACTGACGGGGGAACACAAGGCGGTGTTCCGCTCGACGCTGTTCCCGGTGGACGGCACGCTCGCCAAGGGAAGCCACATCCGGGAGATAACGGAAGAGATACTCACCATTATCGGGAGGTAGCCATGGGGGAACGGAAGAAAATCAGCCTGACGGAACTGGACGAAAGCTCCATCGTCGCCTCGTTCAAGGAAGAACAGCCCGCTCTGGCCGTCCCTCCTACGGTGGAGCCGGAAACGCCCGTACCCCGCCAGACGGAACAGCCGGACATCAAGCCAGCCCATGAGAGCGAGTACCTCCGCCTGTTCATCCACGAGTCGCCCGTATGCGCCCGGCTGGGCAAGACCATCTACTTGCGCAAGGAGTTCCACGAGCGGATACAGCGCATCGTGCAGACCATCGGAGGCAACCGGGTATCGTTGTTCAGCTACGTGGACAATGTGTTAGAGAAGCATTTTGCCGACTGGCAGGGGGACATCGAACGCGAATACAAGCAACGGAATACGGGAATCTTTTAAAAAACAATCATCTATGACAACTTTTATCACGCTATGCGTCGCGGGCTACCTGCTCTGGACAGCCGCCTATCTCCTGTATGAGCGGCATGAACGCCGGAAAAGGCAGCGCGAAAGCGAGGAAACGCTGCCCCGGAAAGTAGCCGACGCGGAAGACATTTTGGGCAAAAGCACATTTTCCCTGTGCCACTCCACGCCACAAGTACCCGAGAAAACGGAAACCGTGAAACCGGAAGTCGAAGCGGATACTTTTGCAACGGAATCGGAACGATACCCCAAGGTAGTGTCCGCCGACGAGCTGGACGCGCTCTTTGCCGAAGGCGGGCTGGAACCCGTGGAGGGGCAGGACGAACCGATGGAATACCGGGACACGGAAGCCGGTGAGCCTCCGATAGACGAGGACGAGATGCTGGAAGGACATGCGCCGAAAGCGGCGGGACTCCGTTTCGAGGACATGGGGCTGGCGGTGCGCGTGGCGATGGATGACCGCACCGCCACCGAAGCAGAACGGCAGCAGGCCGGACGTGCACTTGCCGAACTCAAGGGCACGCCGATGTTCGACCAGCTCACCGCCGGGGATGCGGAACGGGAACGGCGCATCGCCTCGCTCATCGAGCTGCATCTGGCGGACTACCGCCGGATACGACAACCGGAGCCTCCCGCCGAGAGTATCGTACCCGGTGATTTTTCCATTGACGACATTGTTTAACAGCGGTCTATCCGCATAAAACCAACTTTTTATGAACACAACAAAGAGAATCTTTTTCATGGCGGCCTGCCTGATGGCAGCCGGTGCGCTCTACGCGCAAGGTAACGGACAAGCGGGCATCACGGAAGCCACGCAGATGGTCACCTCGTACTTCGACCCGGGAACGAAACTCGTCTATGCCATCGGTGCGGTGGTCGGCCTGATAGGAGGCATCAAGGTATATAACAAGTTCAGTTCGGGTGACCCGGATACGAGCAAGACCGCCGCCTCGTGGTTCGGGGCGTGCATCTTCCTGATAGTCGCCGCCACCATCCTGCGCTCGTTCTTCCTCTAATCCCTATACATAAATAATATATAGAATAGGATTATGGAATATGAACTGAACAAGGGCATCGGGCAGAGCGCGGAGTTCAAGGGGCTGAAGGCACAATACCTGTTCATCTTCGCCGGAGGACTGCTTGCCGTGTTCGTGGTGTTCATCGTGATGTACATGGCAGGAACAGGTCAATGGGTGTGCATCGCCTTTGGCGCGGTATCCGCATCGATACTGGTATGGCTCACATTCCGCCTGAACGCCAAGTACGGCGAGCACGGGCTGATGAAACGGCTCGCCAAACGGCAGCACCCGCGATACCTGATTAACCGGATTAGCGTCCGGAAGTTATTCACCCCAAAGAGAAGCCTATGAGAAATATATTGAAAGCCGCCACGTTGGAAAGCAAGTTCCCGCTGCTGGCCGTCGAGTCGGATTGCATCGTCTCGAAAGACGCGGACATCACCGTGGCCTTCGAAGTGGAGCTTCCCGAACTGTTCACGGTAACCTCTGCCGAATATGCCGCCATCCATGCGGCATGGTGCAAAGCGGTTAAGGTGCTGCCCGACTACACGGTGGTACACAAGCAGGACTGGTTCGTGAAGGAACACTACCGCAGCCGGACGGAGGGCGAAAAGCTCGGCTTCCTCTCGCGGAGCTATGAACTGCACTTCAACGAACGGCCTTTCCTGAACCACTGCTGCTACTTGTATCTGACCAAGACGACCAAGGAGCGGATGCGGATGCAGAGCAGCTTCTCGTCGTTGTGCCGGGGCTTTATCATCCCCAAGGAAGTGAACCGGGACACGGCGGCACGTTTTTTAGATGCCGCCGGGCAGTTCGCCCGCATTGTAAACGACACGGGACTGGTCAGACTGCGCCGTCTGTCGGGCGACGAGGTAACCGGCACGGAGGAAAAACCCGGCCTGCTGGAGAAATACCTCTGCCTGTCGCTGGAGGACACCGGCACGCTGGAGGACATCGAACTGGGCGACGAGGGGGTGCGCATCGGCGACAAACGGCTGTCGGTCTATACGCTCTCGGAACTGGATGCACTGCCGGGCCGGGTCGGTACGGACAGCCGCTATGAACGGCTCTCCACAGACCGGTCGGACTGCCGCCTCTCCTTCGCCAGCCCGGTGGGGCTGCTGCTCCCATGCAACCACATCTACAACCAGTACCTTTTCATCGACGACAGCGCGGAGAACCTGCAACGCTTCGAGAAGACGGCACGCAACATGCAGTCGCTCTCCCGTTACTCGCGGAGCAACCAAATCAACAAGGAATGGATAGACCTGTACCTGAACGACGCGCATTCCTATGGGCTGACCTCGGTGCGCTGCCATTGCAATGTCATCGCATGGACGGACAACCCGGACGAAGTGAAGGTCATCCGCAACGACACGGGCAGCCAGATTGCCGCAATGGAGTGCAAACCGCGCCACGACACGGTGGATGCCGCCACGCTCTATTGGGCGGGGATGCCGGGCAACGCCGCAGACTTCCCGGCGGAGGAATCATTCTATACCTTCATCGAGCAGGCCGTCTGCTTCTGGACGGAGGAAACGAACTACCGCAGTTCGCTTTCCCCTTTCGGGCTGAAGATGTCAGACCGCATCAGCGGCAAACCGCTGCACGTGGACATCTCCGACCTGCCGATGAAACGGGGCATCACCACCAACCGCAACAAGTTCGTGCTGGGCGGTTCGGGTAGTGGCAAGTCGTTCTTCATGAACCACCTTGTCCGCCAATATTACGAACAGGGCACGCACATCGTGCTGGTGGACACCGGAAACTCGTATGAGGGGCTTTGCTCGCTGATACACCAGAAAACCGGGGGCGAGGACGGCATCTACTTCACCTACACGGACGAGCACCCGATAGCCTTCAACCCGTTCTACACCGACGACCGGGTGTTCGACATCGAGAAGCGGGAGAGCATCAAGACGCTGCTGCTCACCTTGTGGAAGAAGGACAATGAACCGGCAACCCGCTCAGAGGAGGTGGCGCTGTCCAACGCCGTGTCGCTCTACATCGGGCGCATCAAGGCGGGGGAAGTGGAAGAACCCTCGTTCAACACCTTCTACGAGTTTGTGAAGTCGGAGTACCGACGGATACTGGAGGAAAAGCAGGTACGGGAGAAGGATTTTGACCTGGCGGGCTTCCTAAACGTGCTGGAACCCTATTATCGGGGCGGCGAGTATGACTTCCTGCTCAACTCGGACAAGCAGCTTGACCTGCTGACGAAACGCTTCATCGTCTTCGAAATCGACCAGATAAAGGACCATCCCATCCTGTTCCCCGTTACGACCATCATCATCATGGAGCTGTTCATCAACAAGATGCGCCGTCTGAAAGGAATCCGCAAGATGGTAGTCATCGAGGAAGCGTGGAAGGCCATCGCCTCGGCGAACATGGCGGACTACATCCGCTACCTCTACAAGACAGTCCGCAAGTTCTACGGGGAGGCGGTGGTGGTCACGCAGGAGGTGGAGGACATCATCTCCTCGCCGATTGTGAAGGAGAGCATCATCAACAACTCGGACTGCAAGATTCTCCTTGACCAGCGGAAATACCTGAACAAGTTCGACCAGATACAGACGCTGCTCGGGCTGACGGACAAGGAGAAGGGGCAGATTCTTTCGGTGAACATGTCCAACGACCCGACGCGCAAGTACAAGGAGGTGTGGTTCGGGCTGGGCGGCGTGCAGTCGGCGGTGTATGCGACGGAAACCTCATTGGAGGAATACCTCTGTTACACCACCGAAGAGAGCGAGAAAGTGGAGGTGCAGCGCATGGCGGAGAAGCTCGGCGGCAACATCGAGCTGGCCATCAAGCGGCTGGCAGAGGAGAAAAGGAACGCAAGGAAAGGATGAGCCTATGGAATATGCAACGTTGTTCCCGCTCGACCGCATCTGCGGGCGGTGGAAAAGCCGGGGCAAGTCGCCCCCAGTCAGGGTGTACCGCGAAGGGCGCACGTACCGCATCGCCCTTGCCTACCGCTGGGGAGCCGTGCTGACCGCCACGCTCTACCGGAACGGACAGGGAACGTGGGCGGAACTGCCCGAAAGGGTGCAGGTCGCCTATGACGAAGATAACGAGCGGCTCGTGCTCGCCTCGGAAGGGGTGTATGTACGGGACTGCAAGGAATACGAATATTGACAAGGACATTTTAATCATCAACGGACATGAAAAGAATACCAATAGCAATTTGCCTTACGGCCTTGCTCTGCACCGCCACGACGGTCCGGGCGCAATGGGTGACCTTTGACCCGTCGAACCTCGCGCAGAGCATCGTGAACACCACGCGGAACGTGATACAGACCACCACGACCGCCGAGAACATGGTGAAGAACTTTCAGGAAACGGTCAAGATTTACGAGCAGGGAAAGAAGTATTACGACGCGCTCAAGTCGGTGCATAACTTGGTGAAGGACGCGCGTAAGGTGCAACAGACCGTGCTGCTTGTGGGGGAAATATCGGACATCTACGTGAACTCGTTCCAGAAGATGCTTGCCGACGAGAACTACACGACGGACGAACTGGCCGCCATCGCCTCGGGCTACACGAAGATGCTGGAGGAAAGCAGCGGGATGCTCGACGAGCTGAAGACGGTCGTCACGCAGACCGGCCTTTCAATGACGGACAAGGAGCGCATGGACCTGATAGACCGCATCTACCGCGATGTGAAGAACCACCGCAACTTAGTCCGCTACTATACGAACCGCAACATCGGCGTGTCGTACCTCCGGGCAAAGGAGAAGAACGACACGCGGCGCGTGCTCGACCTGTACGGGACCGATAACCAAAGATACTGGTAGCCATGACGGGAGAAAGTACATTCGGCAACCTGCATGAAGTGCTGCGCAGCCTTTATGACGAGATGATGCCGCTCTGCTCGGACATCACGGGCGTGGCCACCGGGGTGGCGGCATTGGGCGCGTTGTTCTACGTGGCCTCACGGGTGTGGCAGGCGCTCTCACGTGCCGAGCCAATAGATGTGTATCCGCTGTTCCGTCCGTTTTGCATCGGGGCGTGCATCATGTTCTTCCCCACCTTCGTGTTGGGAACCATCAACGGCATCATGAGTCCCATCGTCACCGGCTGCCACGGCATCCTGCAAGGGCAGACGCTCGACATGGAGGAGTACGCCGAGAAGCGGGAGAAACTGGAATACGAGGCTTTGGTGCGTAACCCGGAAACGGCCTATCTGGTCAGCGACGAAGAATACGAGCGGCAGATTGAAGACTTGGGCTGGACACCGTCGGAACTGAAGACGATGGCGGGGATGGCCATCGAGCGCGGCAAGTATGAAATCAAGCAGACCATCAGCAACGCCTTCCGCAGTTTTCTGGAACTGCTCTTTCAGGCGGTGGGGCTGATACTGGACACGCTGAGGACATTCTTCCTTATCGTGCTCTCCATCTTGGGGCCGCTGGCATTCGCCATTTCGGTGTATGACGGTTTCCACAGCACGATGGTGCATTGGATATGCCAGTATATCAGCATCTACCTGTGGCTGCCCATCTCCGATTTGTTCAGTTCGGTGCTGGCACGCATCCAGACGCTGATGATTGAGAAGGACATCGCGGCATTGACCGACCCGAACTTCGTGCCGGACACGAACAACTCGGCCTACATCATCTTCATGCTCATCGCCATCGTGGGGTATTTCACCATCCCGACGGTATCGACATGGGTGATACAGGCGGCGGGCGCTGGCAACTACGGCAAGCAGGTGAACAACTCCGCCGTCAAGACCGGCAAAGTGGCGGCAGCGGCTACCGGGGCTGGTGCCGGGCATGTCGCGGGCAAGCTGCGGGGCAAATGATTCAACAATCAACAACAAGAATTAAAGAAAATGGAATTCAAGTCATTAAAGAACATCGAAACGAGCTTCCGGCAGATACGCACGATGGCAATAGCCTTCGTCGTGCTGTGCGCGTTGGTCACGGGCTACGCGCTGTGGAGTTCATACAGCTTCGCCGAGAAGCAGCGGGAGAAAATCTACGTGCTGGACAACGGCAAGTCGCTCATCCTCGCGCTCTCGCAAGACCTTTCCCAGAACCGTCCGGTCGAGGCGCGGGAACATGTCAGGCGGTTCCACGAACTGTTCTTCACACTCTCGCCCGACAAGGCGGCCATTGAGGGCAACATCCGCCGGGCATTGTACCTGTGTGACGAAAGTGCCTTCCGCTACTACAAGGACTGGGAAGAGAAGGGGTATTACAACCGAATCATCTCGGCGAACATCAACCAGACCGTGCGGGTGGACAGCGTGGCGTGCGACTTCGAGCGTTACCCCTATATCGTGACGACCTATGCCCGCCAGTCGCTCGTCAGGAGCAGCAACATCACCGAGCGCAGTCTTGTAACCCGCTGCCGCCTGCTGAACTCGGTGCGGTCGGACAACAATCCTCACGGTTTCACGATGGAGCAGTTCACCATTCTGGAGAACCGCGATTTACGGACCATAGAAAGGTAAAGGCGTATGGGAAAGACAAGAAAGTGGCTCCATTACATCCCTGACCGGATAAGCGACGGGATGCGCTGCGTGTGCGGGCGGATGTCGCCCGATGTGCGGCTCATCGTGGTGGTGGCGATGCTCGTGGGATTCAGCGCCCTCTCCATCTACATCACCGTGTCGTCGATATACAACATCGGCAAACGCCGGGGAGAGCAGATGAGAATAGAACGGATGCGGCAGTTGGAACTGCATCCGGGCATAAGTAAAGACAGTATCCATTTTAATCATGACAGGAAACATGAAAGAGAACAAAACGGAAAAACAGCCGGAAACGGCAAAGAAGAATGAACGCGGGCGGAAGGAGTCCCAACCGCTGACTCCCGAAGAAATCCGGAAACGGAGGAAGATGCTGGTCTATCCGCTGTTGTTCCTTGTCTTCGGCGTGGCGATGTGGCTGATATTCGCACCGTCGGACGAAGGGGAGAGCCTGCCCGACGGCTTCAACGTGGAAGTGCCCATGCCGGAGGAGAAGAACCTGCCTTCGGACAAGCGTGCCGCCTACGAGCAGCAGGACTTCGAGCGCAAGCAGCGGGAGAAGATGAGCACCCTGCAGGACTTGGCGGTGGCGGAGGATGATACGGACAGGGAGGCCGTGGAAGATGTGTTCCAGACCGAAGAAACTGCATCATCGGGCGGGTCGTCCATCCGCACCTCGGCGGATGCCTACCGGGACATCAACCGGCAGATTGGCAGCTTCTACGAGCAGCCGGAGCCGGAGGACGACCAGAAAACGCTGGAACTGGAATGGCGCATACAAGAGCTGGAACGCCGGGCGGAAGAGGAACGCAAGGCAAAGGAAACCGCCGACGAGCAGCTCCGCCTGATGGAGAAATCCTACGAGATGGCCTCGCGCTACCTGCCACAAGAGGGTGGCGGAGCGAAGTCCGTACCCGTAACGGAAACGAAGGGAAGGACGGTCAGCCCGGTCACGCAGGTGGCGGAGCAGGTCGTGTCGATGCTGGCACAACCGATGTCCGATGCCGAGTTCATGGAACGGTACAGCCGTCCCCACAACATGGGGTTCCACACGGTAACAGACCAAGCGCACACGGCAGGCAGGAACAGCATCCGTGCCTGCATCCGGCGCACGGTTACAGTAAGCGACGGCAAGGAGGCGGAAATCCGCCTGCTGGAACCGATTGACGTCGGGGGCATGTATATACCGGCCAACACCGTGCTGACCGCCACGGCACGCATCAACGGGGAGCGTATGGAACTGACCATCAGTACCATTGCCTATAAAGGGAGGGTCGTGCCGGTGGAACTGGAGGTATATGACATGGGCGGCATGAAAGGCATCTCGGTGCCGGGGTCGCAGGAACTGACCGCACTCAAGGAGATGGCGGCCAACATGGGTTCCACGATGGGCAGCAGCATCAACATCTCCACCGATGCCGGGGCGCAACTGGCCTCGGACTTGGGACGCGGTGCGATACAGGGGCTGTCGCAATACCTCGCCACGAAGTTCCGCACCGTCAAGGTAACGCTCAAGGCGAACCACGCGGTACTGCTCGTGGCCAAGAAATAATCTTATGTATCACTATTATTCACAAGGAAAAATGAAGAAAATTATGCTTATGGCGGCGTTCATCGCCGCAATGACCCAAGCCCATGCGCAAAAGGTCGTGGAAGAAACCGATTTGAAAGAAACGGAAAAAACGGCTGTCCCGACAACTGCCGATGATGGCGGGATGAAACGAAGTCCGTCCACCGGTGATTTGTTCGACGGGCTGACACGCCCGATAACCTTCGACCGGATGATACCCCCGTATGCGCTGGAGGTTACGTTTTACAAGACCGTGCATATCATCTTCCCCGCCACTATCAAATACGTGGACTTGGGTTCCGCCGACATCATCGCGGGCAAGGCGGACGGCTCGGAAAACGTGCTCCGAGTGAAGGCCGCCTTGCGCGACTTCTCCCGCGAAACCAATCTGGCGGTGATTACCGAGGATGGAAGCTACTATACCTTCAACGTGAAGTATGCCGACGAGCCGACCAAGCTGAACATCGAGATGAAGGACTTCCTGCACGACGGAGAGGCGGTGAACCGCCCGAACAACTCGCAGGAGGTTTATCTGAAGGAGTTGGGCAGCGAATCGCCGCTGTTGGTGCGGCTCATCATGAAGTCCATCCACAAGGACGACAAGCGGCTGGTGAAGCACATCGGCTGCAAACGCTTCGGCATCCAGTACATCCTGAAGGGCATCTACACGCACAACGGGCTGCTTTATTTCCATACGGAACTGAAGAACTCCTCCAACGTGCCGTTCACGGTGGACTTCGTGTCGTTCAAGGTGGTGGACCGGAAAGTGGCGAAGCGCACCGCCATCCAAGAGCAGGTGATTGTACCGCTGCGTGCCTATAACTACGTGACGGAGATTGGCGGCAAGAGCCGGGAGCGCACGGTGTTCACTCTGCCCAAATTCACCCTGCCGGACGACAAGCAACTGGTGGTGGAAATAAACGAGCAGAACGGCGGGAGGCATCAGCAGTTCACGGTCACCAATGCCGAACTGGTGCGTGCCCGTGTCATCAACGAATTGAAGGTGAAGTAAGATGAAACGGACGGTGTTTATTCTAATCAGCATGGCGCTGTGCCTTGTCCTTGCAGACAAGGTGCAGGCGCAACGCTGTCTGCCGGGCATGAAAGGGCTGCGGCTGACGGCTGGCATGGCGGACGGCTTCCATTCGGCAAGCCGGCGCAATGAATTGGGCTACCACTTCGGGCTGTCAATGGACTCGTACACGAAAGGGTGTAGCAAGTGGGTGTTCGGCGCAGAGTACCTGCAAAAGTACCACCCGTACAAGGACACGCGCCTGCCGCTGTCGCAGTTCACGGCGGAAGGGGGATACTACTACAACTTCCTCTCGGACGCGAACAAGGTGTTCCTCTGCTACGTGGGCGGCTCGGCGATGGCGGGTTATGAAACGGTGAATTGGGGCGAGAGCCTGCTCCATGACGGGGCACGCATCACGGACGGCGACGCTTTCGTCTATGGCGGCGCGGTATCGCTGGAGATAGAAACCTACCTCACCAACCGGACAGTACTGCTCCTCCATGCGCGTGAACGCTGCCTGTGGGGTGGCGGTACGGGAAATTTCCACTTCCAGTTCGGGGTGGGACTGAAATTCATATTGGACTAATAAATCATCAAGAAAATGAAACGAATGACTGAACTGATTTTTACCGCCGGTTTCGCATTGGTTGCCGCCGTGCTGCTTTGCGCCTGTTCCGACAAGCTGGACATCCAGCAGGTGTATGAGTTCGATTTGGCAACCCTGCCGGTACAGAGTACCATCGTGGAAGGCGGGGAAGCCGAAATACGCTGCCAGTTGGTACGCAGCGGGCGGTACGAGGAAACGGAGTATTTCATCCGCTATTTCCAGCCTACGGGCAAAGGGGAACTTCGTCTGGAGGACGGCACGGTGCTGCTGCCCAACGACCTCTACCCGTTGCCGGACGAAACCTTCCGGCTCTATTACAAGTCGCTCTGCACAGACCAGCAGACGATTGACATCTACATTGTGGATTCATTTAACCAAATTGTAACCAAAAGTTTCTCGTTCAATAACGAAACAGAGGAAGAAGGAGGCGATGATGGAGCTGAACCGGATTTACCATACTGATGCCTTGTCGGGATTGCGGATGCTTCCGGACGGGTCGGTGGACTGCATCGTGACTTCACCACCTTACTGGCAGATGCGCGATTACGGCATTGCCCCCTTGTGGTGGGCTGCGGACGAAAGGTGCAGCCACCAGCCCGACGAGAGCGGATATTGCGCCCGTTGCGGGGGATGGCAAGGACAGTTGGGGCAGGAACCGGTGCGCGAGGAATTCATCGCGCATCTGGTTTCCGTGTTCCGGGAATGCCGCAGGGTTTTGAAAAAAACGGGCACGCTGTGGGTGAACCTCGGCGATTCATACAGCAAGCCGTACAAATACAACGCACGCCAAGCCCCGGAATGGTACGCTTCCAACTGGAAGAACGACCATTGCCTGATTGACATGCGTGTGGACAAGAAACGGCATCGGGTGCTTTCCAAGTCCCTATGCAACATTCCGGGCCGGTTTGCCGATGAAATGATACTGGACGGATGGATACTCCGGAACGAGATTATCTGGTACAAGCCCACTTGCGTGCCTTCTCCCGTGACAGACCGGTTCACGGTGGATTTCGAGAAAATGTTCTTCTTTGTCAAGCACCCGCGTTACCGGTTTAACCGGCAGTATGAGCCTTATGCCGCATCCACCTTTGAGAGATACCGCCATCCGATGA
Source organism: Bacteroides sp. An19 (assembly GCF_002160215.1). Lineage (NCBI taxonomy): Bacteria > Pseudomonadati > Bacteroidota > Bacteroidia > Bacteroidales > Bacteroidaceae > Bacteroides > Bacteroides sp. An19. The sequence goes on from NZ_NFKD01000040.1 coordinate 27,935, forward strand.
CTTCCAATGGGAAATGCGGCGAGTTCCAACGGATAGCCGGTACGCCTAAAGGGATGATGAAAGTAAATCCTAACGGGCGCAACATGCGTTGTGTCTGGCGTATCGCTTTTGAACAGAACAAGCAGAAGCACTATGCCATGTTCCCGACAAAGTTAGTGGAAGTGCCCATATTGGCAGGCTCGCCCGAAGGCGGCATCGTACTTGACCCGTTCATGGGAGCCGGAACGACAGCAGCCGTTGCAAAACGGCTGGGACGAAGTTTCATCGGCTTTGATATGAACCGGGAATATGTGGATATAGCCAACAGGCGGTGTAATCTTTAATCCTGTACCGTATATGCTTATGGAATATTTCATTATTGCTCATCTGGCATTGGTGACCATTACAGCCAGCCTTATTGTCCGGTCAATCCGCCATGCGCCGACGGACATCGAACTTTGGGGAGAAGAAACGGACTGACTTCCTTTATCTCCTATAAGATATAGAAAAGGTCAGGGCTTTTATCGGCTCTGACCTTTTCCTGTTCCATGCTTGTTCCGGTTATCGGATTTGCAGGCTGTCAATGGGCAAGTATCGTTCCAGCCATTCCCTTACGTGCTTCATATTGTGTTCGGAAGTGATGACTGCCGTATAGTCGTTTATCGGGGTGAAGCGTGTGGATTCGTAAGTATCGACCCATTCTTTCAGCGTGGAAACTCCCCATGTGTCGGTGTCCTCAAACATGCCGTCCAAAACCCGGATGGGTTCGCTGAAAGTGATTATCAGCGTGTCATAACTGTCATTCATCGCTGTGCCTCCTTCCTTTTGCCGATAACCATCCATTGCACTTGCGGCGGCATTCCTCCAAAGTCGGAGCCACACAGGAGAACAGTTCTCCATCGTATGCCCTGTAATCGTACTGCACCAGCGTGCGTTTTCTTCTTCCGATGCCGGTCTGGAACTTCTCGAACTGTTCCGAACCTGCCTTCCGGCAGGTCGAAACTCCGTTTTCCGTCATTCTTGTAGTCATAATGCAATCTGCTAAAATTCAACAATCAACAATCGGTTTTCCATGCACCTTGCCGGGTCTGACGCCATCCTCTGCGTGAGCCACAGATGGTGGCTGCCATATCCGAAGGAAAAGAAGCGGTTGAACTCCTTGCTCCGGGCGAACACTTCCATCAGTCCGCGAAGTTCCTGCTCGTCCTTTGTGAGCGTCACGGAGTTGATGAACTTAATCAACGTATCGGGTATGCGTTCATCCCACCCGAAAATCATGCTTTCAATCTTTACGTCCATAATCATTTGGTGTTATATGTGTGAATAATCAGAATAGACTTAACTGCTGCGGAGCGGTATAGCGGCGCTTTACCTCCTGTAATCCGGCTTTCAGCCTGCGGATATACTTCGGGTTGTAGTTCCCCCTGTCTGTCAGGGAGCGGCGTTCCGCATCATTATAGATTCTTTCCAACTGGCGGATGCCGCTCGCTACCGCTTCCTTGTAATCGGCAATGGGTTCCTCCCATACCGAAGGGTGGCTGCCGCCTCCTGCCGTGCCGGTACACCAGCCCACCGTAACGACATACGTGCCGTTCACGGACTGGCCGATGTGTATTACATTGGAATTGTCCAGCCGGATTTCTTCCACGATGGGCAACATGCCGCTTATCCACCCGTATTCGTTAAACTGCCTGTCCACATAGCCGAAAATGAGCCTGCGTTCGTAGGTGTTCACATTCAGTACGATGTGATGCACGCTTTCACCGAAGCTCTCGAAATAGGCGGTCTGTTCCGCATCTTCCCGGCGGAGTGCCTGAACATAGCGGTGAATGATGTGCCGCTCACGCTTGCAAGCATGGTAGTCTGTCAAAGCCTGCAATTTTTCTTCTCTCGTCATTTGGGATATTTTCTTGTCCATAACTGTAATTTTTTAGATGGTTGCTTTCAGTATTACCACGTGGTATTGGGGATTGACTTCCCACAACAGGTATTCAATGAACAGCTTGCGTGCGTCCTTCTCCAATTCCTTGAACAGCCGGGTAAAGGTGCTGTGGTTGCCGTTGATGTAGGTCTCCACCATGTACTCGAAAATGTTCTCCACTTCATAATATTTGCACTGCTGTGCGATAGTCTTGCTGTACCGTTTCATAATGATTCCATTTATAGAGATTAACGATTTTCTTACCTGCTTCGATAGCTTTCTTTACCGTATAGTATGTGCCGCCATAGGGTTGTCCGTCCCAATAGGCGAGCATGATTGCCGCATGTTTCACCAGAAAGTCGTTGCGCCGGTGGAAACAGCCCTTGTGATAGCTTTCTGAAAGGACAACCGTCTTGTCCACTTCTTCCAACAGGCTGATGTAAAGCCTCTTGTTCATGTCGGAATAGCGTGCGGACTGCTCCCGGAACGGGATGGCAGCTACCAGCCGAATGTCGGTCAATTCGTTTCTTGCCGCCAAGACCGCCTTGGCGAAAACCAAATCGCCGCCTTCCGCCATGCCGGAGAAGAAATTACGGCATCCCGAAGCATACAGGCTTTTGATTTCCGTTACCATGCCTGCAAAAAGGGTGAGCATGGGTTGGCTTATCCTGCCGGAGCGGTGTCCGGTAAACGACACGTTTTTTGAGATGTCTGTTGTTTCCATGATGATGTGAGTTTAGAGTGTTAATACCCAGACCATGAAAGCGACAAGCGAAACAAATGCCAACAGGAACACAAGGCAGACCCACAGGAAACGTACTACACCCGCAAGGAAGTTCCACACCAGCCACAACCCGACGAACCACACCAGCAGGGAGCCACCGTACAGGGATGTGCAGAATGCCGCAAGGAAGAACCTCACCGTCACGCCCAAGAATTTATGCAGAGGCAGATTGGGAAGCGACTTATTTCCATTTGTTTCTCTTGTTGCTTTCATAATCACGACATTTTTTTTATGCATTGACGAGTTGGGTGAGCTGACTTATTTCGTAAGCGGGGCAAAGGACAGGGTTTTGCAGAATCAAATTTTTTCGGCAGAATACTACCTGAGCCTGCGAAGCGTGGAGATTGTGCCTAAAAAATTTGATTAGTCCGTCAAAACCCGAAATTACCTTTGCGCACGTAATAAGTCAGCTCATCCAACCTTTCAATAGCACATTGTGGAGTGATGGGGAATGAAAGCGGCAAGGGAAACATACCGTAGGGACATTGATTTCTTTCCGCAATGGATTTTCCGAAGGAGGTTTTTAAGGATGGCAATGGATTATTGGCGTTATTTTCTTACCTTTGTGCCAGCGGTGCAAATAGCATCGTGGTAATGTTGTTCATTTACTGACGTTCGGAAATCGCCAATTTCAAAAACACAAAGGTAAATGAACCGGGTAGGTTATACCTTGACGTAACCTGCCGGTTCACTTTGTGTTGGGTTATTTGGCGATACCTCGAACGTGGTGGCCGGCAGCGTTACGTCATTTGTTAATACCCGAAAGATATGGAATTACAAGCTACCGCCCTGAAGGGCATCGTCCGTTCTTCCGATGAAGGACTTTTCTACCTGTTTCCCATTCAAGATGTGTCCACCTTGCAGCAGACAAAGGCGCATCTGACTTGTGCCATCGATGTATTGAGCCATCCGGAGGAAAGCTCGACGGAACAACGGCTGGAGGCCGTGCGCACGTTGAACAGCCTCGTGGCGGCATTGAGCGTACATGATGGCGACCATTACGAAGCAATGGATTCTGCCCTCTGAAAAGCGGCAACGCATATTAACGGGCGGGACAGACAATCGTAAAAGCCTACCTTGGCGGCAAAACCGGGCAAGGAAAAGTGGCGTATGGGATATGGTGTGATGATTTGGTTCATCACGCTTGACCATGCGGCATGTTTCTACGGTTTTGCGTAGGCGGCAAGGGTATTTCCATTCCCAACGGGAACGGGGATATGCTTGCCGACGGAAATGACGGGCTTTTACATTCCGCAGCATGGGTCGGGGATTGGAATATTGTATTCTTTGCATTTATCCCAAGCCTGCAAAGTCGCCCAACCCGTTTCCGTGAGTTGCCCAACTCGTTTTGCTGAGTTGCCCAACTCAGCACTTTGGGTTGCCCGACTTGCGGAAATGTCGAAACCAAGGGTGTGTCTTTTTATTCTTTCCCCATTTTCACCGTCCGTCCCAAGAATAATCCGGTAACGGAATTGGCTCCAAGCTGCATCAACCTGCGTTTCATCTGCGTGAAGTTCTCGCCGGTGGACACGATGTCGTCCACAAGAAAGACATCGCGTCCTTGAAAATAGACGGGGTGGAAAATGAGGTTGGAGAGCTTATCAAGACCATGAGTGCCTTTCATCTGCTCACGGTCTTCCCTTATCCATGTGGCACGGAAGCCGTCGGTGATTTTCAGGCGACGCGAAAGAAGGCTGCAAAACCGGGCGAAACGGGCGGCGTTGCGCTCACGGGTAGCCGCCGGGATGGGGATAAGTACGGCATTGGCCGCCTTTTCCTTGTAGAAAGGCATACGGGCGATGCAAAGGGAGAAGATTTTGGCGACGAGAGCTGCCTGCTGTCCTTCCTTGAAGCGGAAAACCAAGTTGCTGGTTTTACGGTCTTCCACAGCGATGCCCTTGCAGCGCGTGGGGTAATAATCGTGGATGTAGAAGCACAATGCGCCGTCGATGCGCATCTTGCCCTTGAAACGGGTGTTGTAGGGGAAGAACCGGCGCACGAAATCGCTGTCGAAGGTGAAATGAAGGATGTCGCGCCAAAGGGAGAGCGTGGCCTCATCCTGCACGCGATAGACCTCGCCGTCGATGCTCTCCTTGTCGGCCAGACCGATGCCGATGCTCAGGCGGTCGTTGAAAGCGTCCTTCGATACGATGTACCAGTCGAAGGACTCGCATATCCGCACGATGTCGCACTCCCGGCTGCATAGGAAATAGAACGTGTTGTCGGGTTTTTGGATTATCAGGAACTCGCCGGGCATCTCGGAGAGGGTGAAGTAATTGCCCACTTGGGCTTCGGGTACTTCACTAAGAGGGACGGATATGTGGAGGTCTTCTATCATCTTTGGGGCTTTTTCTGCCCAAAGATAAGGGTTTGGAGGATACAAAACGAGCCTTGCCCGGTTTATTTCACGGACAAGCCCCGTTTTTGTGGGATTTCAGTTTTCAGGCTTCGTTACTCTCCTTCAATCGGCAGCGTTCCTCCTTCGCCTTTTTCTTTGCTTCCTTCTTCGCCTCCAGTTCGTTCAGGATTTGCTTCAAAGGCTTCACTGCATCGGGACGTTCTTTCTTGAAGTGTTTGAAATAGATGTCCTCGATGAATTGGGGTAAAGGGGCTTTCCATGTTTCCTGCCGATGGTTGTCTATCTTGCCTAACTTATCGGAATTGAGACCGAGTTCACGCGCCATCTGTACGTGGGTGTCGGACAGCCGATGTTTTTTCTGCGCCGTTATCCACTTTTCTATCTGCGATTTGTTTGTAGCCATATTTCCTGTTACTTAATTGTATGAAATGAATGTCTGGTTGTCCGAAGCGTTGAACACGACAAGGACTTCGGGCTGCTTCTCCTTCAGCCGCTTGTACTCGCACAGGGAGTTCAGCACCCATTCGCGGAACAGCTTCGTACAATAGGTGTTGATGCGGAAGCTGAGGAAAATGACGGCCTCCAGATTATAGTAGGTAACGTATCGCTTATCCTGCTTCTCCGTGATGGTTGCCTCGCTCTCGTTCAGGATGCGCGACTTGAAGATGGAGCGCATATTGGCGTCTATCGTCTGGATGAACACTCCGAACAGGCGGGCAAGCTCATGTTTGGTGAGCCATACGTTGCCGTTCTCCAGCCTGACGCTGACTGTGGGGTGGCGGTTGATGTCCTCCAGCCCGGTGATGGTGATGTTTCCTCTGTGTAGCATAGGGGGTATCGTTTTTATTTGGTGGGACAATATACGGATTTATTGGTTGTCATGATGTATTGCGCCGCAATTTTTTCAAACGGGGTGCAGTTACGCGCCACTCTGTCCATTTCGCGCTTGATGATGCGGTCGGTAACATAAGCATGGCGGCCGCGCAGGTCGAACCGCCCTAACATGCGGCATACCGTACCGGTGGATATGCCGTTTTTTGTCGTTATCGTATCCTTGAACGTATGGTAAGCCAGATACATGGTCATGTTCTTTTCGATGCCGCAGAGTTCCGCAATCTCTTTCAGATAGACATTCAGCCGTTGGTTGCTGGGGACGGGCAACAGTTCATCCGTTCCGGCAAACCGGACTTTGTACTTCTCCAATATCATTTGTGGAACAGGCAGCAGGGGAATGTGGATGAAAGCGTCGGTCTGCTCCCTTACCATGAAAATCCACTTCTGCCCGTACTTGTTGTGGAAATTCTCTTTACGGAGGGATTTCAGGTTCTGGTAATGCAGGCCTGTAAAGCTCGAAAAGATGAAAAGGTCACGCACCTGTTCCAAACGCGGTGTGTCAAACGTGGCTTTCATCAGTCTGCTCAATTCCTTTTCGTTCAGACTCACCGCCGTTTGTCTGGCTCTAAGCTGTCTTTCTATCGTTCTCATATTTGTCCTCCTTTCTATAATGCGTTCATGGATACATGCAGCCTGTCGGAAAGGGCTTCCATCTCGCTGCCGCTTTTCTGGTTGATTACCTTCGCGTAGATTTGCGTAGTGCGAATATTAGTATGTCCCAACATTTTTGATACGGATTCTATTGATACTCCGTTAGTTAGCGTAACGGTTGTGGCGAACGTGTGTCTTGCGAGGTGATAGGTCAGGTTCTTCCTAATTCCGCAAATATCAGCGAGTTCCTTCAGATATGCGTTCATCTTCTGATTGCTCGGCATGGGCAGGGCGCGGTGGTCGGGCTGTTTACCCTTGTACTTTTGCAGGATGCGCAGGGGAATGTCCAACAGGCGCACGTTGATGGGCACACCGGTCTTATGGCGCTTGGAGATAATCCAATAGTTGCCGTCCAGATACTTCTGGATATGTTCGTCTTTGAGCAGATATACGTCTATGTACGCCAACCCCGTCCAACAGGAAAATACAAAGACGTCGCGCACCCGTTGCAGGCGTTCCACTTCAATCTCCTTGTCCATAATGCTCTGGAGTTCGTCCATTGTCAGAAAGCCTTTGTCCACCTGAACGAAGGTGATGGGCTGCGTGAATGGGTTGAACTGGATAAGACCGGCGTTCCTTGCGCGGGTAACGGCTTTCTTGAACAGTTGCATCATCTTCGAGGTGGCGTTGTGGCCGACCTTCTTGTCCACACGCAGGAAGTTGCGGAAGCCGTTGATAAATTCCTCGTTGATTTCCGTCAATGGAATGTCTTTATACTTTTCTTTCCTGAACCTGAACTGAATGTATTCTTCCATACGGCGGTATGTCAGGTCGTATTTCTTGTAGGTGTTCTGTGAGAGCGACGTGCCCACTTCCTTCCGCTTTTCCTCGTTCATCTTCTTGAACACGGTCAGCAACGTGTTGGCTTTCGTTTCAATGCCCAGATAGATGTTCTTCAGCTTCAGCGGTGAAGGGTAGCGGTTGTTTTCGATTTCCTTTTCGTAGATGCGGGTAATGTCGGTCTTGATTTTCTCTATCTGCGTGCGCAAATACACCGCCGTCGCACTACGACCGACTACGCCACCGTCCTTCCACATCTTCTTATCCACCATTAACTGTGAGTTGAACTGTACCTGTTCGCTGTCAATGGTGATGCGAACCATGATAGGATATTGCTTGTCCTTTCCTTGTTCCCTTTTCCTTGCGTAACAAAGTACGCTGAATGTGTTCCGTTTCATGCGCTTTTAAGTTTTTTGTTGCAAAAATACTGTTTGACAATCACTTGACGCAATCCACAGGCGGACACTTGGCGGCTATGAAACAGACATTTGAGGGTCATTGTCGTGTATCCTCATGAAATGAATCGTAAACGTGCCGGTTGTTTCCTTTTTCTGCTCAGGATTTTAGGTTACGGCGTGTCGATAAAATTGAATGTAAACAACGACAAATCAACGACATATCTACGAAGTCGTAACCAAAATTCCCGTTTTTTTTCTTGGTTACGATTTGGTTACTCGATTTGTCCAATTTTCGACTTCCAACGGGGTATTCATCTGTCGTGGTATAACAAAAAAATATCCCCAAAGTTACTGACTTTGAGGATATTGTCTTCGACTTTCTTGTTTCAGTCTTTTTTCGTAAGCGGTGCGTACGGGACTCGAACCCGTGACCCCATGCGTGACAGGCATGTATTCTAACCAACTGAACTAACGCACCATTTTGTTTTTCTTTCGTTGCTACCTCTCTCGATTGCGATGCAAAGGTACAATGTTTTTTGTAATTTCCAAACTTTTAGGAGATGTTTTTTAGAAAAAAGTTAAAAAGCTTTTGAGTATCAGAATAAAAAGCTATATTAGTAGATAAAAAGAAATGTAATATGGATATGCGCATTTTTCAGGTACACTCAAATAAGGCGCTTCCACATGTAGGAAGTATTCTTATTGCTTCTCCGCTATTGTATGATTATCATTTTGCACGTTCCGTTGTTTTGATGGTGACACATAACATAGAAGGAAGTATGGGTATTGTGATGAATAAAAATTTCAGATACCTTATTGCACTGAACCAGTTAGTGCCGAAATTGGCAGCTGTGCCTGCTATCCCGATATTTAAAGGAGGACCTGTTGATCGTGATACGATTTTCTTTTTGCATGTGCTTGGCCATTTAAAAGGTGCTTTAGACTTAGGAAACGGGCTTTATCTGAATGGTGATTTCTCGGCGGTGATACAATATATCTTGAATGGAAATCCGGTAGAGGGGTTTATCCGTTTTTTTGCTGGTTATGCGGGTTGGGAACATGAACAGTTGGAAAAAGAAATAGATGATGATTCGTGGATGGTAGGTGAGGGAACTAAAACTCATCTGTTGGATGAAGATTATCATAATCTTTGGTTCAATAGTATGAATGAGCTTGGGAAGCCTTATAGTTTATGGGCTACTTATCCTCAATATCCGTCTTGTAACTGAAGAAAAGGATGGACCCGATTCTGCTAAAATAATGATATAGGGTCATTCGCTGTAAGATTATTAATCTTACACCAGACGAAGTTATCTGCGTTGGGAGAAGCGGTGAACGGAATGGAGGCAGCATGCTGGAACTGTGACATCAACAAAATGCACAAATTCATACCGCGCATAGTATAACTGGAATGGCTTATGAAGTATATCTTTGTTTTGAAGGTATATCAAAAGGTATATCAATTGGAGGGAATACGGAGATTTCATAAGATAAAATCTGTCTTAAAACATAGTTTAGTAACACTGGCTAAAACATTGCATTTCTCGACATTAATTCCTAATTTGCACCCCATTAAGTAAGAGATATGAAAAGCATATCCTTTTGTTGTTTATTAAAATCTTGAATACCATGAAAGTATATCAGACTAACGAAATTAAAAACATTGCGTTGCTTGGCAACGATGGATCAGGTAAAACCACTCTCACAGAAGCGTTGCTCTATGAGAGTGGGGTTATAAAACGTCGCGGAAGAATTACTGCTAAAAATACAGTTAGTGACTATTTCCCGGTAGAACAGGAATATGGATATTCTGTTTTTTCTACTGTTTATCATGTAGAGTGGAATGGCAAGAAGTTGAATATTATTGATTGTCCGGGAAGTGACGACTTTGTTGGTGCCGCCATTACGGCCCTAAATGTAACTGATACGGCTGTTTTGTTGTTGAATGGTCAATGTGGACCAGAGGTCGGTACGCAGAACCATTTCCGTTATACGGAAAAATTGGGTAAACCTGTCATATTTTTAGTTAATCAGTTGGATAGTGAAAAATGTGATTTTGATCGTGTGCTGGAGCAATTGAAGGAAAATTATGGTTCCAAGGTGGTGCCAGTGCAATATCCTATCAGTACAGGTCCCGATTTTAATTCGTTGATTGATGTACTTTTAATGAAAAAATATTCTTGGAAACCGGAAGGCGGTGAGCCGACGATTGAAGAAATTCCTGCTGAAGAAATGGAAAAGGCTCAGGCATGGCATAAAATATTGGTAGAAGCTGCAGCTGAACATGATGAGACTTTGATGGAGAAATTTTTTGAGTCGGATTCCCTTACCGAGGATGAAATGCGTGAAGGTATCCGTAAGGGGCTGATTGCACGAGGAATGTTCCCTGTATTTTGTGTTTGTGCAGGGAAAGATATGGGCGTTCGTCGTTTGATGGAGTTTTTAGGCAATGTGGTTCCTTTTGTAGATGAAATGCCGGTGGTTCATAATACACGTGGAGTGCCTGTTCCCCCCGATGCAAATGGCGCTACTTCATTGTATTTTTTCAAGACGGCTGTAGAGCCGCATATTGGTGATGTACAATATTTTAAGGTAATGAGTGGCGTGGTGCATGAAGGCGATGACTTGACTAATGCTGACCGTGGCTCGAAAGAACGTATGGCACAGTTGTATGTATGTGCCGGCTCGATACGTGAAAAAGTGGAAGAACTTCGTGCCGGTGATATTGGCTGTACGGTAAAACTGAAAGATGTAAAGACCGGAAATACATTGAATGGTAAAGACTGTGACAATCGTTTCAACTTTATCAAATATCCCAATCCGAAGTATACTCGTGCCATTAAACCGGTGAATGAGGCGGATATGGAAAAGATGATGTCAATTTTAAACCGTATGCGTGAAGAAGACCCGACATGGGTTATCGAACAGTCGAAAGAATTGAGGCAGATTTTAGTTCATGGCCAAGGGGAATTTCATTTGCGTACGTTAAAATGGCGTTTGGAGAATAATGAAAAATTGCCTGTACAGTTTATTGAGGCTAAAATTCCTTATCGGGAGACTATTACGAAGGCAGCACGTGCCGATTATCGTCACAAGAAGCAATCGGGTGGGGCAGGACAGTTCGGTGAAGTGCATCTGATTGTGGAGCCTTATTATGAAGGAATGCCTGCTCCAGACGTCTATAGGTTTAACGGCCAGGAATTTAAGGTTACAGTAAAAGGAACTGAAACCATTGATTTGGAATGGGGCGGAAAGTTGGTATTTATTAATAGTGTGGTAGGTGGTGCTATTGATGCCCGTTTTATGCCTGCTATATTAAAAGGTATTATGAGCCGTATGGAACAAGGACCGTTGACTGGGTCATACGCCCGGGATGTGCGGGTTATTGTTTATGATGGTAAAATGCATCCGGTCGATTCAAATGAAATTTCTTTTATGCTGGCAGGGCGTCATGCTTTCAGTGAGGCGTTTAAGAATGCAGGTCCCAAAATATTGGAGCCTATTTATGATGTGGAAGTGTTCTGTCCGAGTGATAAGTTAGGTGATGTAATGAGCGATATGCAAGGTCGTCGGGGCATGATTATGGGTATGAGTAGTGAGAAAGGCTACGAAAAACTGGCTGCCAAAGTACCTTTGAAAGAAATGTCTAATTATTCTACTGCATTGAGCTCGTTGACAGGAGGACGCGCCTCATTCATTATGAAGTTTGCAAGTTATGAGTTGGTTCCAGCTGATGTTCAGACGAAATTGATGAAAGAATTCGAAGAACAGGAAAAGGATGAAATGTAAGTAGCTTATTGTTTTCATACATTAAAAGGTCGTATTTCTTAAAATACGGCCTTTTTTTGTTTAACTAAGCTTAAACTATTAGGGATATTTATTTGTTATTGATTTAAAATTTTATTAATTTTGCAACTGAGTAAGTGCTGATTGCTTCTGAAGTGCTTGTTTTGATATGTTAAATGGAATTTTCAGTTAATATAAGAGAATCTCGGATTAAAACATGTTAAGCAAGGTGTATTGTAACAGGTAGCGGTTTAATTTTGCCCTCATGAAAAAGTCAACTATTTGGATATTAGGAATCGTTATGGGATTGTCTTTTCTCAGTTTGCTGTATTTGCAGGTAAGCTATATAGAAGAGATGGTCAAGATGCGTAAGGAGCAGTTCGAAGAAAATGTAGGACGAAGCCTTGCTCAGGCAGTTCATAATTTGGAATTGGTAGAAACGAAAAAGTATTTGGAAAAAGATGTGGCTGCAACAGAACGTGCGGCACGTATTTCCGATCAGTTTCGTCAACAGACATTGGCTAAGGATAGTGACCGGGATGTGGTAGAACATCGCCGTTATACGGTGACTTCACCTGATGGGAGCACTTTCTCCAGTTTTGAATGGAAAACGATTATTAATCGTCCCTCCAGTGTGCCTAAGGTGATTATTTCGACCGGAAAGAATATTCCGCAGACTTCTCGAAACCTGCAGGAAATATTAAAGGAACGTTATGTTTACCAGCGTGCATTGTTGGACGAGGTGATTTACAATATTTTATATACGGCCAGTGACAAGCCGCTGAAGGAACGGATTAACTTTAAACAGCTGGATTATTATTTGAACTCAGAACTGAAAAACAATGGGGTAGATATACCTTATCATTTTACAGTAACTGATCGGGATGGGAAAGAAGTGTACCGGTGTTCAGATTATGAATATGATAATGAAAAAATCTATTCCCGTTTGCTTTTTGAAAAAGATCCACCTGCTAAGATGGGATTTGTAAATGTATTTTTCCCGACAATGGATAATTACATTTTCAGTTCGGTGCGGTTTATGATACCTTCTATCATATTTACGCTGGTATTGCTGGTGACATTTATATTTACCATATACATTATTTTCCGTCAAAAGAAACTTACCGAAATCAAAAACGATTTTATTAATAACATGACGCATGAGTTCAAAACTCCGATTTCGACTATTTCTTTGGCTGCGCAAATGTTGAATGATCCGGCGGTAGGTAAATCTCCTGCAATGTTTAAACACATATCGGGAGTTATCAATGATGAGACAAAACGCTTGCGTTTTCAGGTGGAAAAGGTGTTGCAGATGTCTATGTTCGAGCGTCAGAAAGCAACATTAAAGAAGAAAGAAGTGGATGCCAATGAATTGATATACAATGTTACGAATACTTTCCGGTTGAAAGTGGAGAATTGTAACGGCGCGTTGGATGTTGCTTTGGATGCAGATGATCCGTTTATCTATGTAGACGAGATGCATTTTACGAATGTGATTTTTAACTTGCTTGACAATGCGTTAAAGTATAAGAAACCGGATGTCAATATCCATCTGAAAGTCCGTACGTGGAATGAGTCTGGTAAGCTTCATATATCTATTGAAGATAATGGCATTGGCATAAAGAAGGAAAACCTGAAAAAAATATTTGAGAAGTTCTACCGGGTTCATACCGGCAATTTGCATGATGTGAAGGGCTTTGGTTTGGGCTTGGCCTATGTGAAAAAGATCATTACAGATCACAAAGGTACGATTCGTGCCGAAAGTGAACTGAATGTGGGTACTAAATTTATTATTGTATTACCTTTATTTAAAGATGAATAAAATGGACGAGAAATTACGTATTTTGTTGTGCGAAGATGATGAGAATCTTGGCATGTTGTTAAGAGAATATTTACAGGCTAAAGGATATTCTGCCGAATTATTTCCGGATGGTGAAGCCGGTTATAAAGCTTTCTTGAAGAATAAGTATGATTTGTGTGTATTGGATGTTATGATGCCGAAGAAGGACGGCTTTACGCTAGCTCAGGAAATCCGGCAGGCAAATGCGGAAATTCCTATTATCTTCCTTACAGCAAAGACTTTGAAAGAAGATATTCTGGAAGGTTTTAAGATTGGTGCCGATGACTATATTACAAAACCGTTCAGTATGGAGGAATTGACGTTCCGTATCGAAGCTATCTTGCGTCGTGTGCGTGGTAAACGTAACAAAGAAAGCAATATGTACAAGATAGGCCGTTTTACTTTTGATACTCAAAAACAGATACTGTCTATAGGCGATAAGCAGACCAAGCTTACTACAAAGGAATCGGAATTGTTAGGACTGTTATGCGCACATGCCAACGAAATTCTTCAGCGTGATTTTGCCTTGAAAACCATTTGGATTGATGACAATTATTTCAATGCTCGCAGTATGGATGTGTATATCACCAAGTTGCGTAAGCATTTGAAAGAAGATGATTCGATAGAAATTATTAATATTCACGGAAAGGGATATAAGCTCATTACTCCCGAACAGGATTGATGTCTTTTATTGACAAGGTTCTTGGGACGCGGATTGGCATAGGGTGTATGTGTCTTTGGATGCAATTCTATGTCAATCCCACCGTCAAGTTAGAAGTGCAACTCCTCCACCGCCTTCCTCCGTCCTTGGAGCGTAGCGGAAAGGGCGGAGGAAGGCGGTGGAAGCCGGGCTTCGGGTCATCCGGCAATACAAAAT
>NZ_NFKD01000041.1:0-41528 GCF_002160215.1 Bacteroides sp. An19
CACAGCAAGAGATAGACTGTGGTACGGCCGCTGGCACTCTTGTTGTCTACTTTCGAGAAATGCGTGTCGGCTATCGGCGTAAAGCGGAGGAACGAGGATATTTTATTGTTTTCTATTGATTTGACTCGTTCGGGCACTATTTCTTTCATCCTTTCGAATACGAACTTATTCAACTCGTCGGGATTTAATGTGCCGTTGGTGCGGAAGTAGCAGTTGTAGTTCCAGTTCCGCCAGTTGTCTTTGTTTTCATCGGGTGAGAGGGACCGGAAGAGGAAGTTGCCTATCTGTGAGTTCTCGGGAAAGTCCTCGTACACGCCGCCCACAGTCAGCGGACGGTTGTCTGCCTGTTTGCCTTTGAAGATGGTTTTTCCTACGGCATCGATGGTGCCGAAGAAGCGCATTGCCATGGAGCGGGGGATGAGCACTTGTCCTTTCCGTTCGAGTGCGTCGGCGGAGCCGGCTATCATGTGGGGCTGGAAGGTCTTCATAAAGTTATCGAATCCGGTGAGAGTCGCTTCTTTGAACGAATGACCGTCGATTTCATATTCTATTTCGTTCCAAAAAGAAGAAATAATGGAAACGGTTTGTATGTGTGGCGAGCTGCTGCCTATCAGTTCGCACAGCGGGCGCGACATCCACGTCTGCCAGCCGATGTCATTGCTGTAATAGATTTCCGTCCGGTAGATGTTCCGGTAGTCCTTGTACCCCTTGTTGAAATTCAGGTCATAGTCCACCTGCGTCATGATGACGAAGAAGGAGGCGAAGGCGATAGCCAGCCCGATGATGTTGAGGACGCTTGCCGTGAGGAAACGCCGGAAGGTATGCGAGAAGTTGCGTGCTAAGGTGTTCATATACTCATTTACTATTTGACAATTTACTATTTACTATTTTTAGTTGACAAGGTAACGAGTTGACAAGTTGACAAGGTTTTCAGATGCTAACTATTCAGAACCTTGTCCCCTTGTCAACTTGTCCCCTTGTTACCTTTGTATTCATTCCCCGATTTTCAGCCGACGGCTGTCGACGCGCCCCAAGAAGCTGTCCTTGATGCTTGCCGAACGCGCCTTGCCGCTCAGCTTGAGCGAGCTTACGCCGTCGGTGCGGGCTTTCAATTGGTCGCAGTAGACACGGATGTCGCCTTGACCCACGCCGTCGATGTTAATCCGGGCGGTGCGGCAATGCAGGTCTTTGATTTCGATTGTGCCTACGCCGTCTATTTCGCAACGGATGTCTTTGGCATTCAGCGTTGTCTCGCATTCGAAGGTGCCTACGCCGTCTATTTCCACTTCGGCGAGCGTGGGGGCGGTAAGGTAGACCGTCACGCCTTGGATGTTCTGCTTCCCTTTGCCTTCTTTCCGCTGGTCGATGGTGAGGGTGCCGTTTTTCACGGTGGTGGTGAGCCTGCCCACTTCTTTCGCCTCGCCTTCCACGCGGCACGCCCACGTGTCGCCTTGGGTGAAGCGGACGGTTGCCACGCCGTCGATGTGAACGGCCGTGTAGCCGCTGATGTCGCGCGTTTCGCTGGTCTGGTTGTCTTTTGCCATGCAGGCGTTGAGGCTTGCGCCGAGAAGTACGATGAGTGAAAGGATAATCTGTTTCATAAATTTCATTTTTTTAGTGGTTGTTGTATCGTTCGAGGGGGCGAATCGGGCTTCCGCCGTCCGTGGAGTGCCTTCCGCGGGCGTAAATTGTATTTTTTTCATCCGTGGAGCCCGATTCGTGCCCTCGAATGGCATTTTTTCCGCTGCGGAAGCCCGATTCGTACTCTCGAATGGCATTTTTTTCGTCGCGGAAGCCCGATTCGTGCTCTCGAATGGCATTTTTTTCGTCGCGGAAGTCCGATTCGTGCCCTCGAATGGCATTTTTTTCGTCGCGGAAGTCCGATTCAGCCCCCTAAATCGTGTCTTTTTCACCACAGAGGCCACAGAGGCACACAGAGTTCTTTTATTTTTTCCTTTGTCACGCCGGATTTGTAATCCGGCGTAATCGAGTATTCGGATTTGTAATCCGAATCATTTGCTTCTGCTGCTGGTGTTACGGATTGCAAATCCGTGTGCTCCATACTTGCGGATTGCAAATCCGCAAGGACAATGCCCTCTGTGGTAGAAAATTCTTCATTCTTCATTCTTCATTTCAGAATGAGCACTTCGTTGTCCTTGTAGCTTTCGTAGCCGGAGACGATGACCCGCTCGCCCTGCTCCAGGCCTTCCAATACCTCGTAGTATTGCGGGTTCTGGCGGCCGATGCGTATCTGGCGGCGGTATGCCTTCTTGCCGTCTTTGTCGAGGACGAATATCCAGTTGCCGCCCGTCACCTGGAAGAAGGTTCCCTTGGGGATGAGGACGCTTTGGGTAGGCTCGCCCAGCTGGAGGTCGATGTAGTAGGTCTGTCCGCTGCGGATGTTTTCGGGGCGTTTGCCTTCGAAGACGAGGTCGGTGCGGAAGCGGCCTTCGCGCACTTCGGGGTAGACTTTGCGCACCTTGAGGTGGAACGTGGCGCCCTGGCGTTCGAAGGTGGCGGGCAGGCCGTTGGTGACGCGGTCGATGTAGTGTTCGTCTATCATCGCTTCAATCTTGAAGTCGGAGAGGTCGTTGATTTGTCCCACCATTTGTCCGGCGGTGATGTTCTGTCCCAGTTCCACGTCGAGCAGTCCCAGTTCGCCGTCTATCGGGGCGCGCACTTCCAGCTTGTCCTTGCGTTCGCGGATGAGGAGGACGTTCTGGCGCATGTTGTGCAGGTTGTCTTCCATCTGGTCCATCTGGATGGTGCGGTAGATGGAGTCTTGCACGAGGCGTTCGCTGACGAGGCTGTGTTTCTGCTGCGCCACTTGGTAGTCTTCTTCGGCTTGCAGGAACTCTTCGCGGCTGATGAGCCGTTCTTTGTAGAGGCGTTCGTATTGCTGGAAGGTGCGCAGCTTGCGGCGTGTGTCTACGTCGAGCTGCACTTTTTCGGTCTCGTTGTTCAGCTTGTCTTGCTGCATGGTCACCTGGGTGTTGCGCAGGAGGTTCTGTTTTTCGGCGAGTTCGGACTCGGCGTTCAGTATCTGCAGGTCGAGGTTGGAGTTGCTCAGTCGGAGGATGATGTCGCCTTTTTTCACGTGGGCGCCTTCCTCGACTACTTTTTCCTGCACGATGCCTCCTTCTTCGGGGCTGAGCTGTACGATGGAGATGGGCTGCACTTGTCCGTTGAGGCGGATGTAGTCGTTGAATTCTCCGTAGGTGACGTCGGCGATGTTGAGCGCGTCGCCGTCGATGCGCAGGGTGGACGCGTGGTTGCCGAAGATAATCCATACCAGCAGGGCGAGGACGACGGCGCCGCCTGCGATGTAGGGGATGTGTTTCTTCTGAATGCCTTTTTTCTTTTCGAGTTGAATATCCATAATTTTTTTCTAATTAATAGTTAACAATTAATAGTTAATAATGAGGATTCTTCGTTCCTCATTCCTCATTCTTCATTCCGAATGATTTCTTCTCCTTTGTAATAATCTACCAGGCGGCACTTCATCACGTAGGTGAGTTTGCTTTGCAGCAGTCCGGTCTGGCTTTCGAGCAGGGTGGAGGCGTTGTTCTGCACGTCGAGCGAGGTCATCAGCCCTTCTTCGTACTTGCGGCGGGTGACGCGGTAGGCGATGGAGTCGGAGGCGGCTTTCTTTTCCATCTGCAGGCTTTCCTTGAGGAATCCTTCGCGGTCTTGCACCGCTTGGAGCACCAGTTTCTGCAGGGCTTCTTTCTGCGCCTCGTATTGCTGGGTGGCGATGAGGTAGCTGTTTTTCGCCTGCTTCACGCCGATGGAACCCGACATCCGGTTGAAGATGGGGATGCTCATCGAGATGCCGAAGTAGGAACCGAAGTTGTTCCTCATCTGGTCGGCGAAGTTGTCGTAGCCCGTTTTGTGGAGCTCTTTATAATAAGAGGAGGAGATGCCGCCGAAGATGCTGATGGTGGGGAAGAGCGAGCTCCACGAAATCTTGCGGCTCATCCGCGCCACTTGCTTGTTCATTTCCGACTGGCGCAGGGTGGGGTTGCAGCTGAGGGCAAGGCGGAACACTTCGTCGGCGTTGTCTTGCGCCAGCTGCACCTGTTCGATGACGGGGGCGTCTATCAGCCGGGTGTCGAGCACGAGGGTGTCTTCCGCCGGATAATTCATCGTCTGCTTCAGGGTGAGCATCGCCGTTTCGTAGAGGTTGCGCTGGTGGGTCAGGTTGTAGGCGTCGGTGGCTTGCTGGGCTTCCATCTGTGCCACGTCCGCCATGCCTTTCAGTCCCAATGTTTCCTGCCGCTTGGTTTTGTATACCAGGGAGTCGCTTTCCAGCAGTTTCTTTTCCGCCAGGCGGGTGGTGCCGTAATAGTAGAGGGCGTCGATGTATGCCTGAAAGGTTTCGAGGGCGGTGTTGTCGCGCGCTTCCTGCAGGGCGGCTTTGCCCAACAGTTCGTTCGCCCTTGCCTGACGCACTTGGTTGATGAGGCTTCCTCCCCGGAAGATAGACATTGAGCCTTCCATAGAGTAGCCGTTGTTGAAGGTAGACTGCGAGATGTAGGTATTGGTCGCCGGGTCTACCGAACGTCCGTAATTGTACTGCGCACCCACGCTTCCGCTCACTCCGGGCAGGAATTGTCCGATGGCTTTAATCTTGTCCAGCCGGTAGTTGTCGGCTTCCAGTTTCCGCTGCTTCACGGTACGGTTGTGTTCTACGGCGTATGCCATGCAGCGGTCGATGTCCCATGCTTCTTGGGCGGTTGCCGACAGGCTGCACAGGCAGAGCAGCATGCCCATTGATTTTCGTATGTTCATATTCTTTTTCATATTTTGTCTTTGTTTCTGTCAAATCAATAACAAATATCGTGCCAGAAAATTAAATGATTGTTTTTCTGCTTGTTATAAAAAAGCTCATTTGGTGGAGTGTCAAAAAATTAGACACTTGGTGTCAAAAAATTAGACACTTCCTATGAAAGGGCGTATTGTTTCTTTGTGTATCTTTGCAGACAGAAAGATGAAACGCAGATTAACGTAGATTTTCGCGGATTAATAAAAATCAGCGTTAATCCGCGTTAATCTGCGTTGAAAAAATCAGAAACAACAATGGCAAAACAAGGAACTTTATTGGTGGTGGATGATAACCGCAACATCTTGACTTCTTTGCAATATTTGCTGGTAGATTATTTCGGGCAGATTCTGACACTTGACTCTCCCGTAACGATACCGACTGTACTGGCTCAAAACGGTGTAGATATAGTATTGCTGGATATGAACTTTTCTTCGGGCATCAACAACGGGAACGAGGGACTTTACTGGCTGAAGGAAATCCGTCGATTGCGTCCGCAGGCGGCAGTGGTGCTGTTTACGGCATACGCCGATATCGACCTTGCGGTAAGAGGGATTAAGGACGGTGCTGCCGACTTTATCGTGAAGCCGTGGAACAATGACAAGTTGATTCAGACTTTACTGGATGTATATCGTAAAGTATGCAATGGACGAAAGGAGAAAAAACGTGCAATGTTGGTCTCGGAAGGGAATGATACGACAATGTATTGGGGCAATTCGGCAGCTATCCGCCCTTTACGTGCATTGGTGGAAAAAGTCAGCACTACGGATGCGAATATTCTGATTACCGGCGAGAACGGTACGGGCAAGGATATGCTGGCACGTGAGATACACCGCCTTTCGAACCGGAAAGACGGACCGATGGTCGTGGTGGATATGGGTGCCATTACCGAATCGCTGTTCGAAAGTGAATTGTTCGGTCATGTAAAAGGTTCGTTCACCGATGCCCATGCCGACCGTATCGGACGCTTTGAGGCTGCCGATGGCGGAACCTTGTTTTTGGACGAGATAGCCAATCTGCCTTATTACCTGCAGGCAAAACTGCTGACCGCCATTCAGAAGCGGAGTTTCATCAAAGTAGGAAGCAACCTGCCGCAACCTACCAATATCCGCCTGATATGCGCCACAAACCGCGACTTGGATGAAATGGTACGCAAGGGGGAGTTCCGCGAAGACTTGCTTTACCGCATCAACACCATTCACTTGCACATCCCTTCGCTCCGCGAGCGGAAAGAAGATATTCTTCCGTTGGCGCGGATGTTTCTGGAACGCTATGCCAAGCAATACGGAAGGACCAGCGGCACATTTGCTCCGGACGCGGCAGCCCGGCTATTGGCATATCCGTGGTACGGGAATATCCGTGAATTGCAACATACGATTGAGAAAGCTGTGATTTTGGCGGATGACGGTGAGTTGCGTGCCGAATCGTTGCAGTTGGCTGATATGGCAGAAAGAGAAAACGCATCGGGGACTGAAGAAAAAACAGAAATGGCATTTCACACCTTGGATGAAATGGAGCGTACGATGATTCAGCAAGCTATCGGACAGTGTGACGGCAACTTGTCACAAGCAGCCGCCAAGTTGGGAGTAACCCGGCAAACGCTTTATAATAAGATGAAACGGTATGGCTTATAAGTGGTTTTATGCAACGTTTGTCCGTCTGGTAGCTTTGATGGGTGGAATAGCATTGCTTACGGCCGGTATCTTGGAAAAGGTTTGGTGGGCAGGCATTGCAGGAGGAGGATTATGCGTTATAGTCGCATGGATATCCTATCAGATGCAACAACAATTGCGTGAGAAAAGCTGGCTGATGCTGGAAGCCATCCGTAACCGTGACTATTCGTTCCGCTTGCCTCTTTATGGCTTTTCGGGTGGAGAACGTGTGTTGCAGGAAACATTGAACCAGTTCGGTAGCCTGATGGGTGAACAGAAGCAACTGATGGAACAGCGGGAACGGTTCTACGAACAAATATTGTCGAGTGTAAGTTCAGGGGTAATCGTACTGGATGAAAATCACGTTGTCGTACAAACCAATCCGGCAGCTGCGCGGCTGTTGGGAATACCGATACTTAGCACGCTACGTCAGCTGGAACGTTTCGGTACCGAAGTTCCATACTTGTTGCGTACACTGAAAGCCGGAGAACGGTGCAATCTTCAGTACACAACAGGAAAAGGTGATGTGCAATTGTCGGTGCGGGCAACCGAGATGCAGCTGGGCGGGAAGAATGTGCGTATCCTTACTTTGAACGATATCCGCAATGAACTGGACGCAAAGGAATTGGATTCGTGGATTAAGCTGACTCGTGTGCTGACCCACGAAATTATGAACTCCATCGCTCCCATTTCTTCGCTGAGCGAAACATTCCTGAAACGGAAAGATGTCGTAAACGGTCCATTGTACGACGGTATCCGTGCCATTCACGAGACATCAACAGGGTTGATTTCGTTTGTAGACAGTTACCGCAAATTTTCAGCCTTACAGAAACCTTCTCCCGAACCTTTCTACCTGATGGACCTTTTGAAGCAGATACAAGGACTGAGTCTTGTGCCCGAGACAGTGGCACTTACTTTGCAGATAGAACCGGTAGAGCTGATGCTGTATGCCGACCCGAACCTGATTCGGCAAGTATTGATAAACATTTTGAAAAATGCGGTACAGTCTATCGGTGGGAACAAAGGGCGCATCCACATACGTGCCTACAGTGCAGCTGATGAGCATGTTTTTATTTATATCAGTAATGACGGTCCGGTAATTCCGGAAGAGGAAGCCGAACAGATTTTTGTTCCTTTCTTTACCACTCGTATCAATGGAAGTGGCATCGGTCTTTCACTTTCCCGCCAGATTATGAAGCTTTCGGGAGGGAGCATCAGCTTGTTGCGTGCCGGCACTAACGGATGGAACACCACGTTTGTCTTGGAGTTTGAATAACGTATTACTGGAGATTGTATCACATTAATATTCTATTACTATGCAGATAGACCGATTCTTGACCGCACAACAAAACACGTATGCAGAAGCTCTTGCCGAGGTAAAGGCTGGACGGAAAACTAAGCATTGGATTTGGTGGATATTCCCACAACTGAGAGGGTTGGGTATAAGTGAAACTTCTGATTATTATGGTATAGCAGACCTGAAAGAAGCACAGGATTACCTGAAGCATCCTGTATTGGGAAATCGCTTGCGCGAAATCACCCTTGTTCTCCTGAATACGGATAAAAGTGCTGAAAGCGTATTTGGTACGCTGGACGCAATGAAAGTACGCTCGTGTATGACTCTGTTCAACCAAGTAGCTACAGACGACCTGTTTCGGCGTGTGTTGTGCAAGCATTTCGGTGGAGAACAGGACGCGCTTACGCTCCGCTTGCTTCGTTCTTCTTCGAAAAACTTTCTGGCAGGAGCTGCGGCAGGCGATATCATCGGTTCGGTTTATGAATGGCGTGGATGTAAAACCCCAGACTTTCCTTTGTTTGGCAAAGATTCGAAATTTACCGACGATACCGTAATGACCGTAGCTAATGTTCGCTGGTTGCTGGAGAAAGGAAGCCTGACGGACATTATGCAGGACCTTGGACGCAGGTATCCCCATGCCGGGTACGGAGGTATGTTTAAGAAATGGTTGAAAGAGGAGTATCCTCAGCCTTATAATAGTTTTGGAAACGGAGCTGCCATGCGGGTCAGCCCTGTGGGATGGGTATTCGGTACACTTGAGGAAACCTTAGATGCGGCTCTGGAAAGTGCATCGGTTACTCATAATCATCCTGAAGGTATCAAAGGTGCACAAGCTACTGCTGCCTGCATTTTCCTGGCACGCAAGAATCATCCGAAAGAAGCTATTAAGGCATACATCGAGGAAACTTTCCATTACAATCTGGACCGTACATGCGATGAGATACGCCCCGCTTATCGTTTCGATTCCCGGTGTCAAGGCTCTGTGCCCGAATCTATTATCGCATTTTTGGAAAGCACCGGTTATGAAAGTGCAGTCCGGCTGGCTGTATCGTTAGGTGGCGATACTGATACGATGGCTGCCATTGTCGGAAGCATTGCCGAGGCCTATTATGGAGGTGTTCCCGAAACTATTCGGGAAGAAGTCTTGAAAAGATTGCCGGAGGAATTTGCAGACTTGTTACAAAGGTTTTACGCAGAATATATGGAATTGGAAATAGATTAGGCTGCATGAGCGATTTACTGCATCGTTTGTAAGATTAATAATCTTACAAGCAAGGCAGTCATGTTTCTTGCCACAGACACAGAGGTGCACAGTGTTTTTTAAATTTTTCCTCTGTGGTACTTTGTGTCCTCTGTGGTGAGAAAATGCACAATTTCATACCGTGCAAAGTATAATGTTCTGGTTTGGCTTGGAAAAGAATCCGATGGACATAATGTGTACGGGCGCAAAATCCGGCTTGACAAACTTTTTGTAGAAATTCAGAAGCTGTTTTGAATTTATCGTGCGATGATTTGGGATGAGTTTTTGAGGCATTTTCGCTTCTGTGATGAGGAAGATAGCGGGCTATCTGACGAAGAACAGGAGCGAAAAAGACCAAAAAATCGCCCAAAGCACACACGAAAACGGATACATCAAGCCAAGAAAAACTTTTTGGAGAAATTCAAAACAGCTTCTCAAAACAGTTTCTAAAATAAAAAGACCGTCTCAAATCAAGTTTGAAACGGTCTTTTTTATGTTGGGCTACTCGGATTCGAACCAAGAAAAACAGGACCAGAATCTGTTGTGTTACCATTACACCATAGCCCAAACACATAATATAATTATCTCCTCCCTGGAGACAATCACTTATTGAAGTTGGGCTACTCGGATTCGAACCAAGAAAAACAGGACCAGAATCTGTTGTGTTACCATTACACCATAGCCCAAAATCATGTCATTAACCGATGTTACGATTTTGACGCTGCAAAGGTACAACTTTTCTCTAACATAGCAAGGATTTTGAAGTTTTTTTTCAAAAAAATACAAAAGAAAGAGAGAATTAAGTGTCAATCTTTCGTGATGTACAGAAAACCAAGTATATTTGCCGCATGTTCTCTTTATATTAATAGAGAAGAAACCATTAAAAACAAATTTTTAAAACAAAACAAAGGACAGAACGTAATGAACGAAACAAAACTTTTAGTGCAAAAAATAACAGAAGGCATTCAAGAGAAAAAAGGCAAAAACATCGTAATCGCAGACTTAACCAATATAGGAGATACCATCTGTAAGTATTTCATCATTTGCCAAGGAAATTCCTCCAGTCAAGTTTTGGCTATTGCAGATTCGGTAAAAGAGTATGTAAAAAAAACGACCGGAGAAAGAGTATACGGTATGGACGGAGTGCGCAATGCACAATGGATAGCCATGGATTATGGCGATATTCTGGTGCATGTATTCTTGCCCGAAGTCCGTTCTTTCTATAATTTGGAGAATCTTTGGGCGGATGCAAAACTAACAACAATCCCTGATTTGGACTAACCATTCATTTTCATATACATCATGAGCGAAAATCAAAACAACAATATCAATAATACTCCGAACAATAAGCCTAAAATCAATGTGCCTCGTCCTAACCTGACGTGGCTTTACGTGGTAATAGCGCTTGTATTCGGCTTTCTTTACTTGTCAAGTGATGAAGGCAGTGCAAACAAAGAAATATCCTATACCGAATTTAAGGAAATGGTAAAAAAAGGATATGCCAGCAAAATCATCGCTTATGACGATAACACGGTGGAGATGTTTATCAAACCTGAACACATCGTGGATGTATTCAAACAAGATGCCAGCAAAGTCGGAAAAAGTCCTGCTGTGACTATTCAAGTCGGTTCTATAGATACATTGGATAAATTTCTTGATGAAGAACAGGCTAATGGACACTTTACGGGGTCTGTCAGTTATGAAAAGCGGAATAACTATTTTGGAATGATTTTCTGGAACATATTTCCGTTTTTGCTGCTGATAGCCATCTGGATTTATGCCATGCGGCGCATGAGCGGAGGTGCAGGGCCAGGGGGAACTGGAGGTGTATTCAATGTAGGAAAAAGCAAAGCACAATTGTTCGAAAAAGGTGCCAATCGTGTGACATTCAAAGATGTGGCTGGTCAGGCTGCCGCTAAACAAGAAGTGCAGGAAATCGTGGACTTCCTGAAAGACCCGGAAAAATATACGAAGCTGGGAGGAAAAATTCCTAAAGGAGCTTTGCTGGTAGGTCCTCCGGGGACAGGAAAGACTTTGCTTGCCAAAGCAGTGGCAGGTGAAGCCGATGTGCCGTTCTTTTCGATTTCGGGTTCCGATTTCGTAGAGATGTTTGTGGGCGTAGGGGCATCGCGTGTGCGGGACCTGTTTCGCCAAGCCAAAGAAAAATCTCCCTGTATTATTTTTATTGATGAAATAGATGCCGTAGGACGTGCCCGTGGAAAAAACCCGAACATGGGAGGTAATGACGAGCGTGAAAATACCTTGAACCAGTTGCTCACCGAGATGGATGGATTCGGCTCGAATAGTGGAGTCATCATTTTGGCTGCGACTAACCGTGTAGATATTTTGGATAAGGCATTATTACGTGCAGGACGTTTCGACCGGCAGATTTATGTAGACTTGCCCGACTTGAACGAACGAAAAGAAGTATTCGGTGTACATTTGCGTCCGTTGAAGCTGGATAATACCGTTGATGTAGACTTGCTGGCACGCCAGACACCGGGATTCAGCGGTGCTGACATTGCCAATGTGTGTAATGAAGCTGCCTTGATAGCGGCACGTCACTCGAAGGAATCGGTGGGAAAGGATGATTTCTTGGCTGCTATCGACCGCATAGTGGGAGGTCTGGAAAAGAAGACAAAAGTAATGACCGCTGCTGAAAAACGTGCCATAGCCCTGCATGAGGCAGGACATGCCACTGTGTCTTGGCTGTTGGAGCATGCCAACCCGCTGATCAAAGTAACCATTGTCCCCCGTGGAAGGGCATTGGGGGCTGCCTGGTATTTGCCGGAAGAACGCCAACTTACTACCAAGGAACAAATGTTGGATGAAATGTGTGCTACCCTGGGAGGACGTGCGGCAGAAGAGATTTGTGTCGGACAAATCTCCACGGGTGCCATGAATGACTTGGAGCGTGTCACCAAACAGGCTTACGCCATGATAGCTTTTGCCGGCATGAGCGACAAATTGCCCAACCTGTGCTATTATAACAATGATGAGTACGCATTTAATAAACCTTACAGTGAACATACTGCTGAAATCATTGATCAGGAAGTGCAGAAAATGATCAATGAGCAGTACGCTCGTGCTAAAGAGCTGTTGCAACAACACCGTGAAGGACATGCACAACTGGCGCAGATGTTGATAGAGCGTGAAGTGATTTTTGCCGAAGACGTGGAAAAAATATTCGGCAAACGGCCTTGGACTTCCCGCTCGGAAGAAATCATGGCAGAGGAGCATAAGTCTGAAACGGCCCAAATAGAAGCCGGACAGCCTAAAGCATTGCCTGAAAATGCTGCCCGGGAAGAAAACGAAGGACAGGAAGAGGAGTCCCCAAAGACTTCGGAGCAAACTGGTGAAAACAAGTAAATAAGTCAATCGAGGGTGTATCAAATAGAAATCAGCTTTCATTTTGTCATTCTGAGTGCTCATTTTCCGCAGGAAATAGGTACTCAGAATGACCTTACTTTTTGATTGTCGTTTTTTATTTTGAGACAGCCTCGGTTGATAGATAAACATAAGTACCATGAAAAATAATTTTCTACAACGGACAATTACAGGTGTCATTTTTGTCGCCGTATTGGTAGGATGTATTCTAGGAGGTCCTATCTCGTTCACCATTCTGTTTTGCGTCATCAGTGCACTGACCATCAACGAATTTGGCACACTGGTGAACGCAACCGGTCAGGTACAGATGAACAAATCTATCACTATTCTGGCAGGAGTGTTCTTGTTTCTTTGCTTCGGATACATTGGAGTCGTTCCGGGAAGTAACGAAATATTCATACCTTACCTGTTTCTTATCTTGTATTTGTTTATCAGTGAATTGTATAAACAGCAAAAAGACCCTATCAACAATTGGGCATATTCTATGATGAGCCAGCTCTACATCGGTCTTTCGTTTGCCTTGCTGAACCTGCTGGCTTATCACAACAGTGCAGCGACTAGCGTTTCGCAGTATAATCCGGTATTACCTTTGTCTATTTTTATCTTTACATGGATAAACGATACCGGAGCTTATTGTACGGGTATGCTGTTCGGAAAGCACCGTTTGTTTGAACGTATATCTCCTAAAAAGTCATGGGAAGGCTCAATTGGCGGGGCTGTGTTTTGCATCATTGCAGCTGTTGTGCTCTCTCATTATTTTACCTTTCTCACAATGGGTGAGTGGATTGGCTTAGGATTGACCATCGTGGTGTTCGGCACATGGGGAGACCTGACCGAGTCACTTTTCAAACGGACATTGGGCATCAAGGATTCGGGAAACATCCTGCCTGGACACGGAGGTATGCTCGACCGTTTCGATAGTACACTGATGGCGGTACCTGCAGCTGTGGTTTACTTATATATTCTTTCATTGATATAACCGTTTCTTATATGCCGACAAGGCTTGCAGCATCTGGCGGGCAGCCCGTCCGGATGCTCCAGCCTTTCCTAGAATCTGTATCAGGCAATCGTAATTTTCCAGCATCCGTTTACGTCGCTCGCTGCCTGGCAAGATGTATGACAATTCTTGTTTGATTGCTTTTACCTGCATATCACCTGCTACCAGTTCGGTCACGACTTCCTTGCCGGCTATCAGGTTGACCAATGATACAAAGGGTACTTTTAGAATCATACGTCTCAATAGCGAGACCAGTTTTCCTGCAGCGGTGTAATAGCATACTACCTGAGGCGTACGGAAAAGTGCAGTCTCAAGCGTGGCTGTACCCGAAGTGACCAGTGCCGCTGTAGCATGGGAAAGCAAACGATAAGTTTCGCCAAAGACTATCTTTGTATCTGCATCCATGTACCGGCAGTAAAAGTCTGCCTCAATGCCCGGAGCACCGGCTACTACAAACTGATAGTCTGGAAAATATCGTGAGGCCTTTATCATCCTACGCAGGTTGTCTTTTATCTCTTGCTTTCTGCTCCCTGCAAGTAAAGCGATAATCGGTTTCTGCTCCCAGTTATGTGCAGAAACGAAAGTTTCGAATGTTTCGTTGAAGTTTTTCCGGAAAGCATCGACGGCATCCACGCACGGATTGCCCACATAATGTACCGGGAAATGGTATCTCTGATAAAACTCCACCTCGAACGGCAAGATGGAAAACATTGCGTCTACATCGTGCTGGATGTTTTTGATGCGGTATTCTTTCCATGCCCATATCTTAGGGGAAATGTAGTAAAAGATGGGGATTTCGGTGTGCAGCTTGATGTACTGGGCTATTTTCAGGTTGAAACCCGGATAATCCACCAGTATCAGCACATCAGGATTCCAGGCTTCCACATCGTTCTTGCAGAATTCCATGTTGCGGAGAATCGTCCGCAGGTGTAATAGTACAGGGATGAATCCCATGTATGCCAGTGATTTGTAATGCCGGACACACGTGCCGCCCACTTCTTTCATCAAGTCACCTCCGAAGAACCGGAATTCTGCCTTGGGGTCTTCCTGGAGCAATGCACGCATCAGATTGGATGCATGCAGGTCGCCCGATGCTTCTCCTACTATCAGATAATATTTCATACGTCAAAGTTCCACGTTTTCAGTTCACGTACCATAGCATAGGCGGTTACGTCGATTTGGGTCGGAGTTATCGCCACATAATTGTGTGCCAATGCCCAATGGTCGGTGTCTTCGGCATCAGGCTCCAGATTCTTGTATTCGCCTGTTAACCAGAAATAGTTGCCGCCCCTCGGATGGTCGGCTTTTACAAACTCGTTCGTCCATACACCGTGTGTCTGCCGGCATATCAGTACTCCTTCTAAATCTGAGGTGTCGGGGAAATTCACGTTCAGGCATATCCCCTCGGGCAGTCCTTTTGCCAGGGTTTCTTCCACGATACGGCGTACGTAGGGCAATGTAGCAGAAAAATCAGCATCGGCACTGTGGTTGCACAACGAAAAGCCTATGGAAGGAATCCCTTTCAGACAACCTTCAATAACCACTCCCATTGTGCCCGAATAATGCACATTTACCGAAGAGTTGTCTCCGTGGTTGATTCCGCCAATCACCAAATCGGGCACGGCAGGCACAATGGCATGTAATGCCAGTTTTACGCAATCGACTGGAGTGCCCGAACATTTGTACAAAGCCAGCCCTGCTTCCTGCTGAAGCAAGGCATATTGTATGGGAGAAGCAGATGTGATGGCACCCGAAGCTCCCGAACGGGGACCGTCGGGGGCTACTACAATCAAATCTCCTACCGGGCGTAAGGCACGGATTAGTTCATGTATCCCTTTGGCATTTATGCCGTCATCATTCGACAACAGCAGCAGAGGTCTTTTCTTTGTCATATATTCCTTGATTTATATATCTGTTCTTGCAGACGCAAAGGTACAATAAATTTGCCAATGTGCCAAAATGACGAAACTCCTCAATGCATTTAATGCAGATAGCTTCGTGCAGGCTGGCACTTGTATGAAAGTTTGCCCGCATATAAGTGCATGGCTCTTTCCACCTGTGTGCAAAAGCATGATATCAGTTAATTTTACACAAGGCTTGATTAATCTTCACAAAGCAAGGCTGATTATTGCACAGAAATCGTTATATTTGCCCCGCGAAGTTATTAACAACCGGCGTAAGTTATCAACAGTTTTGCAAAATGTTGCAAGAATGAGATACGCTATTTCGCCAATTATTTGTTACTTCGCAATCAGATAAACTGATTAATATGGGAAAAATAATTGCTTTGGCCAACCAGAAAGGTGGGGTAGGGAAAACTACCACTACCATAAACTTGGCTGCATCATTGGCTACACTCGAAAAGAAAGTATTGGTAATAGACGCTGACCCACAGGCAAATGCTTCGTCGGGACTGGGAGTCGACCTGAAAGACATCGATTGTTCCATTTACGAATGTCTGATTAACCAGAACGACATACGGGAAGCCATTTACACGACCGATATTGACGGATTGGACATCGTCCCTTCACACATTGACCTGGTAGGGGCGGAAATAGAAATGCTGAACTTGGATAACCGCGAGAAAATCATGAAGAAGGCGTTGTCTCCGATGGCAAGCGAGTACGACTACATCTTGATAGACTGTTCGCCTTCGTTGGGGCTAATTACCATCAATGCCTTGACCGCGGCCGATTCGGTCATTATTCCGGTGCAATGCGAGTATTTCGCACTGGAAGGAATCAGCAAACTGCTGAATACCATACGGATTATCAAGACGAAGCTGAATCCTTCGCTTGAAATAGAAGGATTCTTGCTGACCATGTTCGACTCGCGCTTGCGTCTGGCAAATCAGATTTATGACGAGGTGAAACGCCATTTTCAGGAACTGGTATTCAAGACCATCATCCAGCGTAATGTAAAACTGAGCGAGGCACCCAGCCATGGAATCCCTGCCATCCTGTATGATGCCGATTCGACAGGAGCCAAGAACTATCTGGCGCTTGCCAATGAGATAATCAACAAGAACACAAAACAATAACGACCCGTAATAATTACGCAACAAGACATGGCGGTACAAAAGAAATATGCATTGGGCAGAGGACTTGACGCCTTGATTTCTACCAACGAGGAAATCAAGACCTCGGGCTCTTCGTCCATCAATGAAATAGAGTTGGATAAGATATCGGTCAATCCGAACCAGCCTAGGCGCGAGTTCGACCCGATAGCTTTGCAAGAACTTGCCGACTCGATTGCAGAGATAGGCATCATCCAGCCCATTACCTTGCGCCAACTGAATGAAGACTCTTACCAGATTATAGCAGGCGAACGGCGTTACCGGGCTGCTATACAGGCTGGACTGAAAACCATACCTGCCTACATCCGGACGGCTGATGATGAAAATGTGATGGAAATGGCACTGATAGAGAACATCCAGCGCGAGGACCTTAACTCGCTGGAAATCGCCCTTGCCTACCAGCACCTCATCGAGCAATACGGACTGACCCAGGAAAGACTGAGCGACCGCGTGGGAAAGAAACGCGCTACCATTGCCAATTACCTGCGTCTGCTCAAATTGCCTGCCCCTATCCAGGTGGCATTGAAGAACAAGGAAATAGATATGGGACATGCCCGTGCCTTGCTGGCATTAGACGATCCCAAGACTCAGATACGCATCTTCAATGAAATCATTTCGCAAGGTTATTCGGTGCGGAAAGTAGAAGAAATCGTCAAGGCACTCTCCGTGGGCGAAAGTGTAGAGTCGGGCGGAAAGAAAATAACCCCCAAAGGAGCCAAACTATCTGAAGAATATACCCTCTTGCAAAATCACTTGTGTTCTTTCTTTGGAACCAAGGTGCAACTTTCGTGCAGCAACAAAGGAAAAGGAAAAATCAGTATTCCCTTCAATAGTGAAGCCGACCTGGAACGGATTATGGAGATATTGGATTCGTTACAACCTAAAGAATAAAAGCAGACTGTTTTGGAAAAGCAACCATTGACATACCTGACAACCCTTGTATTTTTGTTTTGCTTCTTATTTGGAGAAAGTACGGATGTATATGCCCAGCGTGCCCGCAAGCATCGTGAAGGAATATTAAAAGCAGACTCTATACGTGCTCAGAACCGGGCAGACAGCCTTGCTCTGCTTGACACGCTGGCTTGGCAAAGGCAACGCATTGAGGCACTGGAAGCACCGGTAGATACTGCCTTGCTTGCCCGTAAGAACGACTCTATCCAGCAGCAGATGCCGAAGATGGAAATCCAGAAGAAAAAATGGACTCCCAATGCCAATAGTGCCATTTGGCTTTCGCTTGCCATACCGGGAGCAGGACAAATTTATAACCATAAATATTGGAAACTGCCCATCATCTACGGCGGTTTCGTAGGATGTATCTATGCCTTGACGTGGAATGGACAAATGTATAAAGATTACTCTCAGGCATATCAGGACATCATGAGTGACAATCCTGCCAATGATAGCTATATGGATTTCTTACCGCTGGGATACACCCAAGAAGATGTCTTCAATCAGTTAAGCTATTTTCAAGACCTGTTCCAACGACGGAAAGACGTATACCGGCGCCAGCGAGACCTTAGTATTTTCGCCTTTATCGGCGTGTACCTGCTATCGGTGGTTGATGCATACGTGGATGCTGAATTGTCAAACTTCGACATCTCCAACGACTTGAGCATGACATGGCAACCTGCTATATTTAATGACCCGCACCGTGGGCTACCACAAGGCATAGGCTTGCGATGCAGTATTAATTTTTAAGATATGATGAAAAAACTGTGTATTGGTATACTAAGTATGTTAGGGGCATCGGCCCTTTATGCGCAACAGACGGACGAAAACAGTATAACCGTCCGCTCGGAGTCGGGGACGGAAGAAGTTATCGGATTACCCGAAGGCATGTTGTCGGAAACCGATAGCTTGTATCTCGACTGGATATCGAAAAACTACATCAACATCGGTGAAAACTGTGAGGTGAATGCCGGGAATCCGGACGTGAGCGACTCCGTCTATATCGATCGGCTGCAACGCATTCCTGCTATCATCGAAATGCCGTATAACGAAGTTGTGCGTAAATTTATCGACATGTATGCGACTCGCTTGCGTCAGAAAGTGGCATTCATGTTGAGCGCAAATAACTTCTACATGCCCATCTTCGAAGAAGCACTCGATCTCTATAACCTGCCGCTGGAACTGAAGTACCTGCCCGTCATCGAATCGGCGTTGAATCCGATGGCTGCATCTCGTCAAGGAGCTGTAGGCTTATGGCAGTTCATGCTGAACACCGGAAAAATCTATGGACTGAAGGTGACCAGCTTTGTAGACGAACGTCGTGACCCTATCAAGTCGACTCGTGCCGCCGCCCGTTACCTGAAAGATTTGTACGACATTTATCATGACTGGAACTTGGTACTTGCTGCATACAATTGTGGACCCGGTACTATAAATAAGGCTATTCGCCGTGCCGACGGGGAAAAAGATTTCTGGCAACTGTATAATTACTTACCTAAAGAAACTCGCGGATATGTACCGGCCTTCATCGCAGCCAATTACATTATGACTTACTATTGCGAGCACAATATTAGTCCGATGGAAATGAAGTTGCCTGAAGGGACGGACACCATTCATATTTCACGTCCGCTCCATTTGCAACAAGTGGCAGAGGTGTGCAACATCAATATTGACGAGTTGCGTGCCTTGAATCCGGAATTTAAGAAAGATGTGGTGCCAGGCAACGAACAGCCTTATGCTTTACGGCTTCCAAGCAAGACGATGAGTTATTTCATCGATCATGAAGATAGCATTTATAATTATAAACCGGAAACTTATCTTACCCGGCGTTCCACCGTGGATATTCCTGAACCCAAAGCCGTGTATCACCGTATCCGTAATGGGGAAACATTGGGAGGAATTGCACGTAAATATGGTGTCAGCGTATCGCAGATACGGCGCTTGAATGGTATCCGAGGAAGCAATATCCGTGCAGGAAAATCTATCCGTATCCGATAGGTGAAGAAAAAATGTCCATATTTCTTGCAAAATTACTGATTTTTCCTAATTTTGCACTATTGATTTAAGATGGACTACCATGACGGACGAAAAATTGACTCAGGAACAAGCTGACGGGAAGCTGATAGACGATGCTTTCCAGGAATTGTTGGACCGATATTTAGAAAGCAGACACCGCAAAAAAGTAGAAATAATTACAAAGGCTTTCAACTTCGCCCGACAAGCGCATAAAGGAGTAAGACGCCGGTCGGGTGAACCATATATTCTACACCCCATCGCCGTTGCACGCATCGCCTGCGTGGAAATTGGCTTGGGTTCTACTTCCATCTGTGCCGCTCTATTGCACGATGTAGTAGAAGATACCGATTATACCGTAGAAGACATTGAGAATTTATTCGGGCCTAAAATCGCGCAAATAGTTGATGGGCTTACTAAAATATCGGGAGGTATTTTTGGCGACCGTGCATCGGCGCAAGCAGAAAACTTTAAAAAGTTACTTCTTACAATGAACGATGACATACGTGTCATCCTGATTAAGATAGCCGACCGCCTGCATAATATGCGCACACTGGGCTCAATGCTTCCGAGCAAGCAATATAAAATTGCGGGTGAGACTTTGTACATTTATGCTCCGCTGGCCAACCGTCTGGGGCTGAACCGTATTAAGACAGAGTTGGAAGATTTGAGTTTCAAGTACGAGCATCCTGAGACTTATCAAGAAATCCAAAACAAGTTGCAAGCCACTCAGGCGGAACGTGACACATTATTTGCCGAATTTACAGCACCTATTCGCGAACAACTTGACAAGATGGGGATTCCCTATCGCATTATTGCGCGTGTGAAGTCGCCTTACTCTATCTGGAATAAGATGCAGGCTAAACACATCACGTTCGAGGAAATATACGACATTCTTGCTGTACGGATTATTTTTACGCCTCGTAATCAGGAGGAAGAATTGAACGACTGCTTCGATATTTATGTGGCCATCTCGCGTATCTACAAACCGCATCCCGACCGTTTGCGCGATTGGGTAAGTCATCCGAAAGCTAACGGCTACCAGGCTCTTCATGTTACTTTGATGAGCAACAAAGGACAATGGATTGAAGTGCAGATACGTAGTGAACGGATGAACGATGTAGCTGAACAGGGGTTCGCCGCACATTGGAAATACAAAGAGGGCGGAGGAAGCGAAGACGAAGGAGAACTGAGCAAATGGCTTAAGACTATCAAAGAAATCCTGGATGACCCGCAACCTGATGCTCTTGACTTTCTTGACACTATTAAACTGAATCTCTTTGCGTCCGAAATATTCGTATTTACTCCGAAAGGAGAAATCAAGACGATGCCACAAAACTGTACCGCACTCGATTTCGCCTTCTCTATCCATACTTTCTTGGGGAGCCATTGTATCGGTGCAAAAGTCAATCATAAACTGGTTCCGCTCAGTCACAAGTTGCAAAGTGGAGATCAGGTGGAAATCCTCACTTCCAAATCGCAAAAAGTGCAACCTTCATGGATTAATTTTGCTACTACAGCCAAAGCAAAAGCTAAGATACAGGCTATCTTAAAACGTGAAAGACGCGAGCAGCAACAACGGGGAGAAGACCTGATAGTTCAATTTTTCCAACAGGAAGGTCTGCCCAATACTGACGAAAACATCCGTAAGTTATGTGATAAGCATCAGGTAAAGACTTACGAAGAACTGGCATTGGCTGTGGGGCAAGGTGTATTTACACTGGGTGAGCCTGATAAAAATGAGCTGAAAGAAAAGCCGAATACTACAAACTGGAAAAAATATATCAGCTTTGCTTTTGGTGGTAACAAACAAAAACAACAGGAAAATAAAGGAGAATCTGAAAAGCAGCCGCTCAACATCGACAAGAAAGAAATTGTCAAACTCACTCCCGATGCTATCCAGAAAAATTATATCCTGGCTGATTGCTGTAAGCCTATACCGGGAGATGACGTATTGGGATACATTGACGACAATAACCGTATTGTCATACATAAACGCCAATGCCCTATTGCCACTCAGCTGAAAACCAGTTTCGGTAACAGACTGATAGCTGTGCAATGGCAGACAGGAAAAGCGTTGGTTTTCCCTGTCAATGTATATATAAAAGGTATAGACGAAATCGGTGTGCTGAATAAAGTAACCGAAGTGATATCCCAACAGCTGAATGTCAATATTCATAAACTGTACATCGAGTCGGAAGACGGCATCTTCGAAGCACGCATCCAGCTCTACGTACACGATGTGAATGATGTAAACACCATCTGCAACAATTTGAAGAAAATCAACAATATTAAAAAAATAACCCGTATTGATGATTTTGACGACAATGCGGAGTAAGGTAGATGACTGAGATAGTGGATAGTTATGCTTAAGCAAATTATCCACTATCAATTCACTATGTCAAATAGTCCAGTTCTTTGCGAATGCTTACCAACTCATCACGGATTTGCTTGAGGCGTTTCACCAGTTCGGTAGTATTGCGAACTCCCTCTTTGTTTTGCTTCATCTGTTGTTTGGCTCCGGCCAGTGTCATTCCTTTTTCTTTCACCAGATAATAAACCTGACGGATGCTTTCAACATCTTCTTTCGTGTATTGGCGGATTTTTCCTCCAGCGCGTTTCGGGGCAATATCCGGAAATTCCTTTTCCCAGTATCGTATTAATGATTCGTTTACGCCGAACATCTCAGCCACCTCACGGATGGAATAATATAATTTCAATTGCTTATCTTGTTTCAGGGCCATGCTTCTTTTTCCTATACATTGGTTGTTAATCGAATACCTTGCCGTGGTTAGCGGCTATTTGAATCATCTTGTCATAATCATCAGCATCCAAGTCCATAAAATAATAATTGACAGGATTCATTATTTGTCCTTTTAAGTGTACTTCATAATGCAGGTGTGGGCCTGTGCTCTTTCCCGTAGTTCCCACTTCGCCAATGGTTTCTCCGCGCACTACTTTCTGACCGGGATGTACCTTGATTTGGTTTAGATGTGCATAACGTGTCACGTAACCGAATCCGTGGTCAATGGTGATGCACTTTCCATATAAGCCCTCCCAACCGGCAGTTTTCACTGTTCCGTTTCCTGTAGCATATACAGGTGTGCCTACGTTCGCTGAAAAGTCCATTCCGGCATGAAATTTTACTGTCTTGTATATGGGGTCGATACGTGTGCCATATCCGGAAGCGGTCTGCTTTAAGTTTTTGTTTGATACAGGCTGAATGGCTGGTACACACATCAGCATCTCATCATGTCGCTTGCACAAGTCGAGCACCTCATCGAACGACCTTGACTGAATGTACACCTGCCTTGCCAGTACATCCATCTTTTGTGTGGTATTCACCACCAGTTTTGCATTCGCCAACTCTGTCAATTCTTCATAGCGGTTTGTTTTCCCATAGTTGGCATTTCGTATAGCCGACGGTACAGGATCTGCCTGCAGAATTACCCGATATAAGTTATCGTCCCTTTGCTGGAGGTGTTGCATTACGTCCAGTGCTTCGTCCAACCGTGTAGAGAGAATGTGATATTGTGCCAGCAGACGTGAGTTTTCCACCCGCAGGTCTTTTTCGGAAGGCGAACCGAAAATCAGTAATAACAGGATAAAACATCCTGCTCCCAGCCCCATACCTACAAACAAATTGCGCAGGTAGCTCATCATACGCTGCCGTACTGTAGGATAAATACGGTCGTAAGTCCGTGTTTTCGGATTATATATATAATAGACTTTTCGCATAAATTTTTCTATTTATAAAAGGAGTCGAAGAAGTCATGGATACGCTTTACCGGTAATATTTGCTCGTCTATTGCCCCGCAGAAAAGGAGAAAGCCTGCTTCTCCAAAATCATGTGCTGCATGCAGGCAGCTGGTCATACTTCTACATATCAAAGCGGGGAGACTTCCTGGATATTTCTTCATCACTGGCCCTGTTTTGCGAACGATAACTCTTCAATTCCAAAAATTTTCCTCCAAACGTAGCGACAAAAATAATAAAACAGATTATCTTTGCAAATCGATTTTTAGAATATTAACGACAAGATAATAAGACTTATATGTTGACAGCAAACGAAATCCGCGACTCATTCGTAAAATTCTTTGAGTCGAAAGGACATCAGATTGTGCCATCGGCACCGATGGTCATCAAAGATGACCCCACGCTGATGTTCACCAACGCCGGCATGAACCAGTTTAAGGACATCATCTTGGGAAACCATCCGGCAAAATATAAACGTGTGACTGACTCGCAAAAATGTTTGCGCGTGAGCGGCAAGCACAATGACTTGGAAGAAGTAGGACATGACACCTATCATCACACTATGTTCGAAATGCTTGGCAACTGGTCATTCGGCGATTACTTCAAGAAAGAAGTTATCGGTTGGGCATGGGAATACTTGGTGGGTGTATTGAAAATCAACCCTGCCGACCTTTATGCTACCGTGTTCGAAGGTAGTCCGGAAGAAGGACTTGAACGCGACAACGAAGCTGCCGGATACTGGGAACAATTTCTTCCTAAAGATCACATTATTAACGGAAACAAACACGACAACTTTTGGGAAATGGGTGATACCGGACCTTGTGGACCTTGTTCTGAAATCCACATTGACTTGCGTCCAGACGAAGAAAAGGCAAAAGTGCCCGGACGTGAGCTGGTGAACCAAGACAACCCGTTGGTTATCGAAATCTGGAACCTTGTATTCATGCAATACAACCGCAAGGCAGACGGATCGCTTGAAGCTTTGCCCGCCAAAGTCATTGATACCGGAATGGGGTTCGAGCGTCTTTGTATGGTGTTGCAAGGCAAAAAGTCGAATTATGACACGGATGTGTTCCAACCCATTATCAAAGCCATCGGTAACCTGGCTGGAATGACCTATGGTACCGACCCGAAAGTGGATGTTGCTATGCGTGTGGTGGCCGATCACATACGTACTATTGCTTTCTCTATCACCGATGGACAACTTCCTTCCAACGCCAAAGCAGGTTACGTCATACGTCGCATCTTGCGCCGTGCCGTACGTTACGCCTATACCTTTTTAGGTCAGAAGCAGGCCTTTATGTTCAAACTGGTACCTGTGCTCATCGAAAATATGGGACATGCCTATCCGGAACTGAAAGCTCAGCAGTCTCTTATTGAGAAGGTTATCAAGGAAGAAGAAGAAGCTTTTCTCCGCACGCTCGAAACTGGTATCCGTCTTTTGGATAAAGTAATGACTGATACAAAAGCAGCAGGAAAGACCGAAATCAGTGGTGTGGATGCTTTCACGCTCTACGATACCTTCGGATTCCCTCTTGACCTGACCGAACTCATCTTGCGCGAAAACGGAATGACGGTAAATGAAGAAGAATTCAATACCGAAATGCAAAAGCAGAAACAGCGTGCACGCAATGCCGCAGCTGTTGAAACCGGTGACTGGGTGGTACTGGAAGAAGGTGAGACACATTTCGTGGGCTACGATTATACCGAGTATGAAACCCGTATCTTGCGCTATCGTCAGATTAAGCAGAAAAACCAGACTCTTTACCAGATTGTATTGAATGAAACTCCTTTCTATGCCGAAAGCGGAGGACAGGTGGGAGACACTGGCGTGTTGGTTAGCGAGTTCGAAACGATTGATATCATCGATACCAAGAAGGAGAATAACCTCCCCATTCATATAGCCAAGCAACTTCCCGAACACCTTGACGCACCGATGATGGCATGTGTTGATACTGACAAGCGTGCTGCTTGTGCTGCTAATCACTCGTGTACACATCTGCTTGACGAAGCTTTGCGGCAGGTACTGGGTACTCATGTAGAGCAGAAAGGTTCGCTTGTTACACCCGAATCGCTGCGTTTTGACTTCTCTCATTTCCAGAAAGTCACTCCCGAACAGTTACGTGAGGTAGAACACCTGGTTAATGCTAAAATCCGTGCTGATATCCCCTTGACCGAATATCGTAACCTTCCCATCGAGAAGGCACGCGAACTGGGGGCTATCGCTCTCTTTGGTGAAAAATATGGCGATGAAGTACGTGTTGTCCAGTTCGGGTCATCTATTGAGTTCTGTGGCGGTACTCATGTGTCTGCCACAGGGAAAATTGGCATGGTGAAGATTATTTCCGAAAGTTCGGTGGCAGCTGGTGTGCGCCGTATCGAGGCTATTACCGGAGCTAAAGTGGAGGAAATGCTTGATACCGTGCAAGACACGCTCAATGACCTGAAAGCCCTCTTCAACAATGCTCCCGACTTGAAAACAGCCATCGCACGCTACATTGATGAAAATGCCGGTCTGAAAAAGCAGATGGAAGAATTTATAAAAGAAAAAGAAGCTCAGGTGAAAGCCAAGCTGATAGAAGGAGCGAAAGAAATCCATGGAGTGAAAGTCATCAAGGCGGTACTTCCTCTGCCTGCCGATTCGGTGAAAAACATTGCTTTCCAGCTGAAAGGTCAATTCCCTGAAAACCTTTTTGTTGCTATCGGAAGTGAGCGCGACGGCAAACCCATGCTTACGGTGATGTTGAGTGATGATCAGGTAAAAGCAGGTTTGAATGCCGGAAAACTGGTGCGCGAGGCTGCCAAGCTTATTCAAGGTGGGGGAGGTGGCCAGCCGCATTTCGCTACAGCCGGTGGAAAGAATTCCGATGGACTGAATGCTGCTGTAGACCGCTTGCTGGAATTGGCTGGATTTTGAAAAATAAAGAAGAATTATAGCAAGGGGATATAAATTAGGGAATGAAGCAAGAAGGGGCATCCTTTTCTGCTTCATTCCTTATTTTATTATACTTTATGAATTCCGCAATTAGCCGATTCGGCTGAGTTGCAAACGCAGTACTACTGCGTTTGCTGATGAAGTATATATCCGTAGGCGTATGCAGTATATATTCAATTGCGTATGCAGTATATATTCATTTTTCAGGGGTATATATTGGCTGTTTGCGGACATTCATCTTATACTTTGTAGAAGCTGTTTTGAATTTATCGTGCGATGATTTGGGATGAGTTTTTGAGGCATTTTCGCTTCTGTGATGAGGAAGATAGCGGGCTATCTGACGAAGAACAGGAGCGAAAAAGACCAAAAAATCGCCCAAAGCACACACGAAAACGGATACATCAAGCCAAGAAAAACTTTTTGGAGAAATTCAAAACAGCTTCTAAATACCTGTACCCTGATAATGCTGTGCAAAATGCCTCGTTGTAGCAGATATAATCCTTGTTGTCCGGATTTGCGAATACGTCATTAGAGTTTATAAATTGGCACATGAGGATATCTTTTTTTATGAATGCTGCTTTAAGTTTATAATTTCAGCACTACACGGTCGCCTGCCTGTTGCGCCATTATGCTTTGAGTTTCTTGCAGTTCCTTATAGTGTTTCATGATTTCCATGCAACGTTGCGAATCCTGGGCTACGATGGGATCGGTCAGTGCCTGCAGGGTATTTTTCATTTCTTCTTCTATAATGGAAAGCTTGAAGTCAAGCAACAAACGGGGTATCAATTCGTAGAGACGTTCTTCATCCGTTACGATTTTTTGTCCTTTCGAGTGGTATTTGCTCAATTGATAACGGTCGTTCACCAAGTCTGCCGCCAATTTGCTGACATTCGGGTCAGGATGGGCGATAAAATGTCGCTCGGCTATGAAGTTAGGGTCGTGTTGGTGTGCTTCACATTCTTGTAAAATCTGCCGGTGTATGGGGTCATGGAATTGTAGTTCGTCTTCCTTCAATCCTGTCGCAATGCATTCAATGACCGTATAAGGAACTTGTTCACCTTCATTGTTTTCTATATAGCACATTGTTTTTTCGCCATAGCGGATAAGCATCCGTACCAGGTCTTCTTCTTTGGCATAGAATACTTTTTGCTCGTTGCCTTCTGCCGGAATGTACGAAGTGTACGTATTTGCGGGAGTTGGTTCGGGTGGAAGAGGGGTATTGTTGTTTAGGTCAGGAGTTGTATCTGTTGCCTGTGGTTCGTTTGTCGGTGTATCAGGAACAGAAGGCTGAACCGCAGGAGTTTCAGTCATCCGCTGTTCGCGCTCCTTTTTACGTTGTTGTTCCTTGAATTTTGTTTCGCGTGCCTGTTCTATCAGTTTTGAAGTGGCTTCGATAAGTATCTTTTCTTCCATCTGCAGCAATTGGCTGCATTCGCGGATATATACAGAACGTACAATCGCATCGGGAATGACCGAAATGCTTTTTACAATGCTTGAAATCAATGCAGCGCGCTTGATAGGGTCTTTTCCGGCTTCTTCCAGCAGTAGGTTGGTCTTGAAACGGATGAAGTCTACTTCATGGTCGTTAATGTATGCTTGATAGTCGGTAGCATTGTGCTTGCGTGCAAAACTATCAGGGTCATCTCCGTCCGGCAACAAACATACTTTGATATTCATCCCTTCCTCCAGCAGCATGTCAATACCTCTGATACTAGCCTTTATGCCGGCTCCGTCACCGTCATAAAGGACAGTAATGTTGTTCGTAAAACGGTGAATCAATCGGATTTGGTCGGATGTAAGTGCCGTGCCCGATGAGGCTACCACATTTTCAATGCCGCTTTGATGCATGGAAATAACATCGGTATAGCCTTCTACCAGGAAACAGCGGTCTTGGCGCACGATAGCCTGCTTGGCAAAAAAGATGCCGTACAGTTCTTTGCTTTTGTGATAGATTTCTGACTCAGGCGAGTTGACATATTTCATCTGTACATTTTTGGTGGCGGCGCTGAGTACGCGTCCGCCAAAAGCTACGATTTTTCCGGAAATCGTATGTACAGGGAAAATGACACGTCCCCAAAAGCGGTCGCGTAAGGTACCGTCTTCCTTGCGGTAACACAGTCCGGTTTTTACCAGGAAGTCTTCCTTGTATCCTTTTTGCAGTGCAGCACGTGCCAGCGCATCCCGGTTGTCGGTGCTATAGCCAAGTTGGAATTTCTTGATGATGTCAT
Organism: Bacteroides sp. An19; assembly: GCF_002160215.1. Classification (NCBI taxonomy): domain Bacteria; kingdom Pseudomonadati; phylum Bacteroidota; class Bacteroidia; order Bacteroidales; family Bacteroidaceae; genus Bacteroides; species Bacteroides sp. An19. The sequence goes on from NZ_NFKD01000041.1 coordinate 28,352, forward strand.
CACGGAATCCACGTCCTCGCAGGTAGGTCATGCCGATGCGCTGCCCGTCAATGTTATTATATAAAATGTCTTGAAAGTATTCGGAAGCAAACTGGTTGACTACAAATAAACTTTCGCGTAAGCTGTGTGCCTGTTTTTCTTCGTCAGTCAGCTCACGTTCTTTGATTTCGATATTGTATTTTTTTGCCAGCCATTTCAATGCTTCGTAATAGGAGAGTTGTTCATGTTCCATGATGAAATGCACCACATTTCCTCCTTTTCCGCAGCTGAAGCATTTGCATACTCCTTTGCTGGGCGATACGCTGAACGATGGTGTCTTTTCGTTGTGAAAAGGACACAGTCCGATGTAGTTCACTCCCCGGCGCCGGAGTGTGACGAATTCAGATACCACGTCTACTATTTGGGCGGCATCCATTATTTTGTCTATGGTGGCTTGATCTATCATGATGTTGCAAAAATACGAATAAATTCATTATCTTTGCACCGCAAGAAAAAACAAAATATGAATTCCGTATTGATTGGCAATAAGGAGTTATTACAGCGTAGTACAGATATCGGAAAGAAGATTACTCTGTTTTTTGAAAATATGAGGAATTCATTGAACAAAATGTGTCGATTGGTGTTATTCTACAGGGGATAATAGTTGATCAACTTTAAAAAAGAACCTATGTATCGATTCTTATGTGGGCTGGCAGCCTGCTTGTGTGTGATTGGTGTCCGGGCTCAAACACCGGTTTCTTCTCGTGTCGGTTGGAATTTGACTGCCATGACTGAAGGTGAATGGAATATGACGAGTGGAAACACGTCATGGGTGAATTATTTGGAAGTGGGAGTGGATGTCGGACTTTGGAAAGGTGCCTCATTCGAAGGTATGGCAATTGCAACTTGGCAAACAGGCGGTGCTGTAGACGATGATAACTTAGGTTTGTCGAATATCTATACCGATGAGAACCGTCCTTTTCGTTTGATGCAGGCTTCTCTGCGTCAGTCCTTTGGCGAATGCTTTTTTGTCTCTATAGGTTTACGTAACGTTGATGCCGATTATTTCATTACACCTGCTACCGGTTTGTTTACAGGAGCTGCAGATGCCGATTATCCCATTCTTTCATTGAATTATCCGCTTGCTACATTTCCGTTAGGAGCTATGGGTGTTCATCTGGAGTATCTTCCTGTCAGTCGGTTAACGTTGAAAGTGAGTGTTTATAATGGTGTGGCGAGTGATGATTTCGACCGTCAGTTCCGTTTTTGTCCGTCTGGCGATGGTATATTTACCATGGGAAGCATTTCATACGAAATACCTTCGAAAGGCGAGCAGGCTGCAAACTATACAATAGGGTATGTATATGGGAAAACACCTTCTGAAGACAGAAGCGTGCACGAGCGGGAAACTGGTTTCTGGGCTTTGCTGGAGCAGCCTTTGCTGATGGTGGGCAAATCGCAATTGGTCCTGTTAGGACAAGGGGCAGCTATGACCCGGCGTTACGTTCCCTGTAACGGATATTGGGGAGGCGGACTGGTGATGAACCGCATTGCCCGGAACGATATGACTGCCGGTATTGTGTTCAATCGTCTTCTCTTTTCCGGAGGTGATGAAACAGACATTGAATGTACTCTTCACTGTCACCTGACTCCCTGGCTTTCTGTTCAGCCTGCTTTACACATTATTCATCATAACAAGCATAATTTTGTGGCAGGGCTTTTACGGGTTTCTTTAGAATTTGGGAATAACAGGTAAATCGGCCCGAAAAGCTGTCGGTTCCGGACACTTTTATTATGAAATTACCGACCAGTTTACATTTTTACTCCGGAGTTCTTTCAGGTGTTGCCATACGATAGCGTTTTCAGGGTGTATGCCTTGCGGGTCTTCTTCAAGCAGATGTCCTGCCACTTCGCGTACATACTGAAGGAGCTGGCCGTCTCGGGCAATATCGGCTATTTTTAAATCGAATGCTACTCCACTTTGCTGTGTCCCTTCCAAATCGCCTGGTCCCCGCAACTTCAGGTCGGCTTCTGCTATCTCGAAACCATCATTCGTATCCACCATTATCTGGATACGTTTTCGGGTATCTTCTGTCAGTTTATAACCGGTTACCAGGATGCAATATGATTGGTCGGCACCACGTCCTACCCGTCCTCTTAACTGATGTAATTGGGATAAACCGAAACGTTCGGCATTCTCGATGACCATTACCGAAGCATTCGGAACGTTTACACCTACTTCGATAACCGTCGTTGCTACCAGAATATGCGTTTCGTGATTTACAAAACGTTGCATTTCTTCCTCCTTTTCTGCTACTTTCATTTTACCGTGTACTTTGCTTACCTTATATTCGGGAAATGCTTCACACACGTGGAGGTAGCCATCTTCCAAATTCTTGATGTCCATTTTTTCACTTTCCTGAATCAAGGGATAAACGATATATGCCTGTCTGCCTTCCTGCAATTGCTTGCGGATGAAAGTATACATTGAAGCCCTCCGGTTATCGAACTGATGAATAGTCTGTATGGGTTTGCGACCGGGAGGCAGTTCATCGATGACCGATACGTCAAGGTCACCATAAAGGGTCATGGCAAGTGTACGGGGTATCGGAGTGGCGGTCATTACCAGTACATGAGGCGGGCACAGGTTCTTTCGCCACAACTTGGCGCGCTGGGCTACTCCGAAGCGATGCTGTTCGTCAATGACTATCAGCCCTAATGAAGAAAAGTTTACTGTGTCTTCTATTACAGCGTGTGTACCGATAAGTATCTGTATGTCGCCTGTCACTAAATCGCGTAAAATCATTTCCCTGCGTTTCCCTTTTACATTTCCCGTGAGTAATTCTACCCGGACGGACATTCCTTGCAGAAAATGGGTAATGGTTGCATAGTGTTGGTTGGCAAGAATTTCAGTAGGTGCCATCATGCACGCCTGATAACCGTTATCAAGGGCTATCAACATTATCATCAGTGCCACTAAGGTTTTCCCGCTTCCCACATCACCTTGAAGCAGACGGTTCATCTGTCTGCCGCTTTTCATGTCGCGGCGCATTTCCTTAATGACCCGCTTTTGTGCACCAGTAAGTTGAAATGGAAGATTTTGGGCATAAAAGGTGTTGAAGATATCACCTACTTTGCCGAATATCAGTCCACGGAATTTGTTTCGTCGTTCTTGCGTATAGCGTAAGATATTCAGTTGTACATAAAAGAGCTCTTCGAATTTCAAACGATATTGTGCCCGGCGGAGTAATTCTGGATTTTGCGGAAAATGAATGTTGTGCAAAGCTTCTGTCAACGGCATCAGACGGTGTTGTTCTATCAGCCGGGAGCTCAAGGTTTCTTCAAATTCCTCATGCCGAAGTACGGCAAACAGGTTTTTCATCAACTTTTCTATCGCATGCGAATTAAGGTTGCTCCGTTTCATCTTTTCGGTCGTATTGTAATATGGCTGAAGTCCCATTGTGGATAAAGTTAACTCATCGGCAGGGTCGATGTCGGGATGAGCGATATTAACGCGCCCGTTGAATACGGTTGGTTTGCCAAACACGATGTAAGGCTCGTGTGCTTTGTATTTGCCTTCAACATATTTCAGACCTTGAAACCATATCAAATCTACGACACCTGTACCGTCGGAAAAATGTCCGACCAGACGTCGTTGCCTTCCTTCACCTAAGATTTCGAAACTCAAGATTTGTCCACGCAACTGGATATAGGGCATGTTTCCGTCTATCTCGTGAATGTAATACAAACGGCTGCGGTCTACGTATTTGTACGGGAAATAATACAATAAGTCTTTAAAGGAACAGATATTCAACTCCTTATTCAACAAAGTTGCCCGCTGGGGACCCACCCCTTGCAAGAACTTGATATCACGCGTAGACAAATCAAGCATATTCTTTCATTTTTAGGTCACAAGTCTGCACGTTGACAAAGATTTATGCAATGTGTCATGAAAATGCAAAAATCCGACCGTACATTGTATAAAATCTTGTCAACTTAATATCATTTCTGCCAGTTTCAGGTCAAACGGAGTTGTCAGCTTAACGTTTTCCCGGTTTCCTTCCACCAGTTCTACCCGATGTCCCCAAGCTTCTACCACCGAAGCATCATCCGTGAAACACGATGTGTAAGGTTGGGAATAAGCTTGTTTCAATAACGAAGAAAGAAAAACCTGAGGGGTCTGAACCAGCTTATAGCAGTTGCGTGGAACTGTCTGGCTATTTCCATTTTCTGTAACCTGACGCAGTGTTTCTACAACATCGGTTACAGGTATTGCTGCTCCTGATACTTCTGCCATACGGTAACATTCCGATATGACCTTGGATGACACAAAAGGGCGTACTCCGTCGTGTACACCGACCAATGCATTATCTTCTACCAGTGCCAACCCGTTTTTAACTGAATGGAAACGGGTTTCTCCGCCATTGGCAATACGATGAGAAAGTGTAAATCCATAGATTTTACACAAATGCCTCCAGTAGTCCTGTTGGTCTACCGGAAGCACTACAATCCGTTCGATAGTCTCATCGCAAGTGGAAAAGGTTTCCAGCGTACGCATCAATACAGGCTTCCCTTTAATAGGAAGAAATTGTTTGGGGATTTCTCCTCCCATGCGCAAACCTTTTCCTCCGGCAACAATTATTATGTATTTTTTCATTCAGCGAAAAGCATTCCATTTTTTACTTCTGCCACTTTGGCTGCTCCGGCCATTTTTTCAAGAATGGCAAATCCGAAAGCTGATGCAGCGGCAGGGCCTTTTCCCAAAATGAAGTTGTCGGCGATTTCTACCATATTGCCGGTATACTCAGCACCGTCCAGGTATTTGTCGAAGCCCGGATAACAAGTTGCCTTTTTCCCTTTCAGTAAGCCTCGGTTTCCGTATACCATCGGAGCTGCACAAATAGCTGCCAGTGGTTTGCTGGCTGTAGCAAAATTACGGACCAGTTTGTCTATTCCTGCATGTGCATCAAGGTTAGTGGCACCAGGAAGTCCTCCCGGCAATACAATCATCTCAATATCTTCTTCTTTCAAATCTTCTATCAGGCAATCGGCAACTACAGGTACACCATGGGCACCTTTTACTGTCGGTTCTCCCATTATAGATACGGTTTTTACATTCAGACCGCCACGACGCAAAATATCGAGCGGGAAAAGAGCTTCCACTTCTTCAAAGCCCTCAGCTAAAAAAATACAAATCGATTTCATACGCTTATTTCAATTTAAAGTAATAAGTTATTGTTCCTGACTGATTATTTACACCGTCTACCCGGTTGAATTGTGCCCGTCGTGCAGCTTCTTCCGCGGCACGGCGTAAAGTAGGATTTACAGTATTGGTACGCTTGTTGATTTGTGTACTGATAACCTTTCCTGCCGGGTTAACGACTATTGTAACCACTACACGTCCTTCGTCCTGTACATTGTAAGCCGGTAAAGGCAATCCTTCAGTCCCCAGTGACCGGCCGTTTAAATCGAATACTCCTGAGGCACCTACGCCCGAAGTCTTTCCTTCTTTTCCATTCCCTGTAGAGCTTCCTTGCATTCCTTCACCACTACCATTGCCGGTACTTCCCATCTTGGAGCCTTTTCCGAAAGCTCCGGCCACTTTACTGGAAGCCGCCTGTGCCGCAGCGCGTTCTGCTTCGGCACGCTTCTCTGCTTCGGTTTTTTCTTTCGGCTTTGGATGTTCTGTAGTTTTTTTTGGTTTTACGTTAGATGTTTCTTTTTGTTTCTGCTCCTGACGGGGCTCTTCCTTTTTCACTTGTAAGGAAGGCTCATCGGCTTGGGTTATCAACGGAGAGTCATCTCCACCATCAGGTAAAGATGCTTCCTGTTCTGCTGTTTCGGGCTGCGGCAACAAGTCTACCTCTGTCAGGGTATAAGGGTCGGCATCTCCTTCTCCTGTCTCAGTATTGCCCAGCATAACGGGCACTCCTCCCTCTTCTTGTTTGGGAGGAAGCGTCAGCACGTACAGGTACAAGAATACAAGGATTGCCACGTGCAACACCACTGTTCCTATAAGTCCGATTAACTTGCTTCGTTTCACGATTCTGTTGTTTTAAGTTGACAAGTTTGACGAGTTGACAAGTTAACAAGTTGACAGGTTGGCAAAGTCTTAAATACCTTAGTAAAGCCGTTCAAACCTTGTCACCATGTTGCCTTGTCACCTTGTCGCCTTGTTTCCTGTAATTCATTCTTTATCTGGTCTCCGTGTAGCGAGCACCATTTTGTAATGATTTTCATTAGCAATGTTCAATACCCGTACAATTTCACGGTAAGGGATTGATTCATCGGCATACAAAGCCACATACATATCCGGTTCTTTAGAAGCACATTCTTGCAAAAACGAAGGTACCTCATCAAGTGATAAAGGCATTTCGTCATCATTGCCGAATGCTCCGTAATAATTCAGATCCTTGTCGATAATCACCCGTACCATCGGTTTTGCCGAAGTCTGCTCCGATCCTTGAGGCAACAAGACCTTAATAGCATTGGGTGATACCATCGTAGAAGTAATCATAAAAAATATCAGCAACAGGAAGATAAGGTCGGTCATGGATGACATACTGAAGCTGGGTGATATTTTCTGTCTTCTTTTCAGTGCCATAAGCCTATCGGTTTTCGTCGGGTTCGTTCAATAGATCCATAAAGGCCATCGTGCGGGCTTCCATCTGACTGACCACTTTGTCTACCCGATAGACCAAATGATTGTAGGCAAACATCGCTGCAATACCCACAATCAGACCTCCTACTGTAGTAATCATTGCTTCGTAGATACCGCCTGACAGCAGAGTGATATCAATGTTATTACCAGCATTAGCCATATTCCAGAATGCACGTACCATACCTGTTACTGTTCCTAAAAAGCCTAACATCGGAGCCCCACTCGACACGGTAGCAATAATCGCCAGGCCATTTTCCAGTTTGGCTACTTCGATGTTGCCTGTATTTTCGATAGCTGCCTGTACATCCGAAACCGGACGTCCCATGCGCGTAATACCTTTTTCTATCATCCGTGCCGAAGGTGTGTTTACCATCCGGCAATAGTTGATTGCAGATTTTATTTCACCGGTTTTGATATAATCCCGGATACGGTCCATAAACAATGGGTCGTCTTTTGATGCCTTTCGGATAGCAAAAGCCCGCTCGAAAAATACATAGAAGGCTATTACCGACATTACTGCCAATACAATCATTATCCATCCGCCTTTGCAGGCCATATCCCATAAATTCATTTCCGGTTCTCCCGATGCAACAGGGGTAAGTACCGGATTCGCTCCCGCCAATGTGTCTGCAACGGCTTGTGCCGCCGCCAACAATGTCATAGTTACCATAATATTAATTGTTTTCAATTTATTTTTCTATCTTTGCGTCAACAAAGTGCAAAGTTAGCAGAAAATACGGACAACCTGCTTACTTTACTGAATAAAGATTGATAAAAAGCTACAAGATATGCAACGGACTCTTAGATTCGCCCTTTTCGGGAATACATACCAAGAGCATAAATCGGCACATGTCACACACCTGCTCGACATTTTACGGAACAAAAAAGCCGAAATATGCATCAGTAATGACTTTTTCGATTTTCTCAAGCAACATACAAAAGCCAATCTGAAAGGCCTGCAGGTATTTCAAGGAAATGATTTCAATGCCGATATGGTGCTTAGTATCGGAGGTGATGGGACTTTTCTGCGTGCGGCAAGCCGGGTAGGTAAAAAAGAAATCCCTATTTTGGGAATCAACACCGGAAGGCTGGGGTTTCTTGCCGATGTATCACCCGACCAGATGGAGGAAGCCTTCGATGAAATCTATGCAGGGAAATACCTTGCCGAACCACGAAGAGTATTGCAGCTCCATACTGACAATTATGTCCTGAAAGGGTATCCTTTCGGCTTAAACGAAATTGCCGTACTTAAACAAGACAGTTCGTCAATGATTACCATACACGCTTATATCAATAATGAACTGTTATGTACCTATCAGGCAGATGGGCTGGTCGTAGCTACTCCTACCGGCTCTACCGGATATTCTCTCAGCGTGGGAGGCCCTATTCTTGTTCCACAAAGCGGTACCATCAGTCTTACAGCCGTAGCTCCGCATAGTTTGAATATCCGCCCCATTGTGATACGTGACGAGTGGGAAATCATACTCGATGTGGAAAGCCGGAACCATAACTTCCTTATTTCGGTAGACGGACGGAGTGAAACTTGTCGTGAGGGCACCCGTTTGCGTATTCGTCGTGCCGACTATTTCGTACGCATTGTCAAACGGTGTCATCATTCATTTTTCAACACACTTCGGGAAAAGATGATGTGGGGAGTGGACAGCAGAAACATTTAGAAACTATTTTGAAGAAATCCGAAACAGTTTTTTAAAATCAAAGCAAACAGAACTATTAAATCTATTTAAGTATGAACAAATTCAAATCAGTGCTTGGGGTATTCCTGCTTGCCTTCGGGCTGCCTATTATGGCAAAGGAATACCAGTATCAGACTGTGGAAGGCGATCTGATGAATGCCCGTATCTATACTTTGGACAACGGGCTGAAAGTCTATCTGTCGGTCAACGACGAGAAACCACGTATTCAAACCTACATTGCCGTACGTACAGGAAGCCGGAATGATCCGCCTGAAACCACGGGACTTGCCCATTATCTGGAACATCTGATGTTCAAGGGAACCCGCCAATTCGGCACTTCTGACATAGATAAAGAAGCTCCTCTTCTTGATGCTATAGAAAAACATTTCGAAGTATACCGAACCTTGAAAGACCCGGACCAGCGCCGTGCATATTACCACGAGATAGACAGTATCTCACAACTTGCAGCCCGGTACTTTATTCCCAACGAATATGATAAGCTGATGTCTGCCATTGGAGCCGTGGGGACTAATGCCTATACCAGCAACGATGTGACTTGTTACATAGAAGACATTCCGGCAAATGAAGTGGAAAACTGGGCGCGTATCCAGGCAGACCGTTTCCAGAATATGGTTATCCGTGGATTTCATACAGAGCTGGAAGCTGTATACGAAGAGTATAACATAGGTTTGGGAAGTGACACGGATAAATTGTTCAATGCACTGATGGCCCTGCTCTTTCCGGGGCATCCTTATGGGACGCAAACCACTATCGGTACACAAGAGCATCTGAAAAATCCTTCAATCACAAACATCAAGAACTATTTCCGCCGTTACTATGTGCCCAATAACGTAGCTATCTGTATGGCGGGAGACTTCGACCCCGATCAGGTAATCGCTACTCTTGATAAATATTTCGGTACTTGGCAGCCTAATCCGTCCCTTTCTCAACCCCAGTATGCCCCGATACCCGACCGCACTATGCCGAAAGATACAACAGTTGTAGGACAAGAAGCCGAACGCGTCTATATGGCATGGAAGTTTGATAAGGCTGCTTCGTTTCAAAACGACACTCTTGATGTAATAGCTGACATGCTCAGTAATGGCAAGGCAGGATTGATGGACCTCAATCTCGACCAGCAGATGAAATGGCTGGGAGGAGGTGCCTTTACCCTTCCGCTTGCCGAGTATTCAGGCTTTGTCGTAGCCGGATTTCCCAAGGAAGGACAATCGCTTGATGAAGTAAAAGCTTTACTCCTTGATGAAATCGGCAAGCTGAAGAAAGGCGACTTCGATGAAGACTTGATTCAAGCCGTGGTGAACAATAAAAAACTTTCTTTCTATACTACCCTTGAAAGCAACGAAGGACGTGCTGACCTGTTTGTCAACGCATTTATCAACCACCAGAAATGGAGTGATGTGACTGGTAAAATGGATCGCATCTCGAAAATAACCAAACAACAGATAATCGATTTTGCCAACCGTCATTTCCGTGACAATTATGTAACTGTGTACAAACGTATCGGAAACGATTCTACTATCAAGAAAATAGACAAACCGCAAATCACGCCCATTCCTACCAACCGGGATATGCAAAGTGCATTCGTGACTGAGATTGTAAATGCGGAAACAGCACCGATACAGCCCAAATTTGTCAACTTCGACAAAGACCTGACCAAAGGAATGACGTCTAATGGCTTGCCTGTACTCTATGTGAAGAATAATGAAAACGGACGTTTTTCACTTAATTATTATTTCGATTGTGGAGAAGAATGGAACAAATGGTTGCCTTATGCTGCCGATTACCTGGATTACCTGGGGACCGACAAGCTAAGTGCCGAACAACTCAAACAGAAATTTTATCAACTGGCATGTGACTTCGATATCAGCATAGGTTCTAAAAAAAGCAGCATCGCTTTGCGTGGCCTTTCCGAAAACATGACAAAAGCCATGGCGTTGATGGAAGACTTCATCGCTCATGCACAGGTGGATACAGCAGCATTTACCCAGTATGCGGCTCTGGAGATGAAAGGACGTGCCGACAATAAACTCGACCAGCAGAACAATTTCAGTGCACTTCAGGCATACAGTGTATATGGTGCCTACAATCCGGTACGTAACATCCCTTCTGCACAGGAGTTTGAACAAATCGACCCGCAAGAACTGGTTGACTTGATTCGAAACCTCAGCAACTACAAACATACTGTGCTTTATTACGGTCCGATGAATCTTGACGAGGTGACTGTATCCGTTGACCGCTATCATAAAACCGCTGCAACCCTTGCTGATGCCCCTGTTGGAAAGCCTTACACATTGCAGCCGACTCCGGCTAACGAAGTTTTCATTGCTCCATACGATGCGAAAAACATCTATATGATGCAATATCATAACGAGAACCATCCGTGGAATGCTGACCGGCAACCTGTCATCGCGTTGTTTAATGAATATTTCGGAGGTGGCATGAACACAATCGTATTCCAGGAATTACGCGAAGCACGCGGGCTGGCCTATAGCGCAGGAGCCAGCTATGTTACTCCTGCTTATAAGGATAAACCTGAATATGCCACGACATTCATCATTTCGCAAAATGATAAGATGATGGACTGCATACGCACATTCAATCAGATTATCGATACAATACCGCAAGCAGGTAAGGCATTCGACCTTGCCAAGCAGGCACTTCTGAAACGTCTTGCTACTGCGCGTACCACCAAGATGAATATCATCAATGCTTACCTCAACGCCACAGACAAGGGCATCGACTATGATATCAATGAAAAGATTTACAATACCGTTCCTTCGCTCACAATGGATGACATAGTCCGTTTCGAACAGGAAACGATGGCAGGCAAACCTTACCGCTACATCATTCTGGGGAACGAAAAAGAACTGGATATCAAATCACTTGAGAAAATCGGTCCTGTCAAACGTCTGACTACCGAAGAAATCTTCGGATACTGATAAGAATATCATTCCGCGCAAGGCATTCTCTGTATACTTTGCGCGGAATGCACCATTTCATATCGTGCATGGTATAAACAGGCTCTCAGTTTCCAAACACAAACCGGTAGTACTGTTCTTTGCTTTCTATCGTATATAAAACTTCCCAACCATCCAAGGGCGTTTCGTACACCCGTCTGTATAATTCCAATTCGTGTTGTAAAAGCTGGAAGTTATCATACAGCAAAGAAAGATTCAATGCTTTCATTACACGGATTGCCGAATATTGCATAGTGTCACGCTGCTCTTTAGCATAATGTCGCAATGTCAGTTCATAAATCGAATCTGCTTTCCGGAAATCATGCTTTGCCGTGTCGCGGAAGCCTGCCCTGTCTTCCAGGACAGCCTTCAAACTCCACATATTCGCAGCTATAGAGTCGGGCACATTGGTTGCCATCTTCCGCAAAAGCAATAATATCTCGTCTGGTTTCCAGCTGCGCATCAGGTAGACATATTTTGTCAGATATACCTTTTTTAGTCCCGGACACATCAGCATTGCGTTGTCCAGTTTCTTCCTGATTGCTGAGTCGTATTGGCATACAGCCGGATGAGTACGATTTACAGCGGCCAACCAGAAAGCCGAGTCTGCACGCATCAGGCTGTCTGCTTCCATTAACAGGCGTTCTGCCATCTCCTGTCGGGGCAATACAGGTTGTTGTTTTCTCCCGCATGAAAGCACGGAAAGTAAAATAAACCCTAATATCAGGTTCCGGAATGTCTTCATAAGCATTATTCTCTTTTCTGTACAAAAATAAATAAAAAGCACTACCTTTGCATAGAAAAAGAGAAGATTTATCGCTTTCTGTATATAATCAGCAATAAACAATAACCTACAGATGAGAAAAGTTACCCTTCAAGATGCACGTGCCATAGCCGGCATTTATAATTATTATATCGAGCATACTACCTCTACTTTCGAACTGGAACCTGTAAGCGAGGAAGAAATACGCAATCGCATTCTCTCCATCTCTTCCCGTTATCCCTATTATGTCGAAGAGTCTGGCGGGCAAGTCACAGGATATTGTTATGCCCATTTGTGGAAAGAGAGGGCAGCCTATGCCCGTACCCTCGAAACTACGGTTTATGTTGCTCCGGGTGAAGAGCGCAAAGGCATCGGCACACGCCTGATGAACCGTCTTATTGACGACTGCAGACAAGCCGGTATTCACTCGCTGATAGCTTGTATTACAGCCGACAACCATCCCAGTCTTCTCCTGCACGAACATCTGGGTTTCGTACAGGTATCACGTTTTCAGGAGGTCGGATTTAAGTTCGGTCGCTGGCTTGATATTGTCGATTGTCAGTTGTTGCTTTCTGCAGAGGAATAATCGGGCATAGGACTGTAATGCTGGCACTTATACCGCGCAAAGTATAAACTGTATTTTATCATATTCAGATGATTTTAAAAGGCTGTTGTTATTTTCTTCTTTTCTCACGCAGATAGCTTCGTCTGGTGTAAGATTAATAATCTTCCGCTTGTAAGATTAATAATCTTGCAGCCTGAAGATTAATAATCTTACAGCGGATGAACCTATATGCGTTTGCCGACGCACCTCTATCCGCAGGCTTCTGCAACCGGCTGCATCTTGCAATGATACTATCCGGAAAGGCGGTAGTCAGTAGGCATTGGTTCGAATATTTACGAAATTTCGTCAGGCAATAAACTGTTTTGAATTTATCGTGCACACACGAAACGAACACATCAAGCCAAGAAAAACTTTTTGTAGAAATTCAAAACAGTTTCTTCTATGTTGTAATCCAAATATCCAGAGAATTTTTTTATTTTATTAAAGGTTTTCATTAGCTTTGTAATCAAGGAGTTGAAGAGGACGCAAGCTCTGCTG
>NZ_NFKD01000042.1:0-40891 GCF_002160215.1 Bacteroides sp. An19
TTCTGTGATGAGGAAGATAGCGGGCTATCTGACGAAGAACAGGAGCGAAAAGGACCAAAAAATCGCCCAAAGCACACACGGAAACGGATACATCAAGTCAAGAAAAACTTTTTGGAGAAGTTCAAAACAGCTTCTGAATACATCAAGACGAAAAAAACTTTTGGTAGAAATTCAAAACAGTTTCTCAGTTTTTTATTTCGTCCGGTCCACCACATAATCTACATAAGCGGTGAGTGCCGCACGGAGCGACTCGTCCGTCTGGGCAGGAAGCAAGCCAAGTGCCTTGTCACGGTAATCGTGCATCACCTTGTCGGCATACTCGATGCCTCCCTCACGCTTCACGTAAGACACGAAAGAAGCAATTTCCTCCTGTGAGGCTTTCAGCGAACGGATGCGCAGGGCCAGTTCTCGCGTCGCTTCATCCGCCTGATGATTGAGTACATACAGGGCAGGCAGGGTGAGTTTGCCTTCCAGCATATCGTTCCCCGTAGGCTTGCCCAACGCTTCGTTCTCAAAATAATCGAAAATATCATCTTTAATCTGGAAAGCGATACCTATCATTTCACCGAACAATGCGGCCTTGTCCACATCATCCGCCGAAGCCTTGACAGAAAGCGCACCACTCTCAGCACTTGCCGTAAAAAGGGCTGCCGTCTTCTTACGGATGACATCGAAATAAATCTCTTCGGAAAAATAAGTATTGCTGGTATTTGCCAATTGCACAATTTCACCTTCAGATAAGTTCTGTCCCAAGCGGGCCACCAGGTCCACCAATTCGATTTCTTTTGTATAAGCGGCATGACGGAGGCTCGTAGCAAGCATATAATCGCCCACCAATACCGAGACACGGTTATCATACAGCGCATTGACCGACGCTTGTCCGCGCCGCTTGTCGCTCTTGTCAACCACATCGTCGTGAACCAGACTTGCCGTATGAAGCAATTCCAACGACAAAGCCGAATGCAACGTGGCGGAATTGATTTCGCCATAAAGTTTCGCCATCAACAATACCAGCATGGGGCGCATCATCTTCCCGTTACGCTTCCGGATATAGCCCAGCACATCACCCAGTATCGGAGCGGTACTGGTCAAAGCGGTATCGAAAAGCATCTTAAATTCGCTCAGTTCCCTTTCTATCGGTTTCCTGATTAGTCCTATCTTGTCCATTAGAGATTTATTTGGGCACAAAAATAATAATAAAACATCGAAATACGGTGTTTTTTTGTACTTTTACGTTCAAAACATTAAATATTTTACACGAATGGAGAAACTTTTTCTACTGGACGCATACGCTTTGATTTACCGGGCATACTATGCTTTCATCAAAAATCCCCGTATCAACTCGAAGGGATTCAATACTTCCGCCATCATGGGCTTCGTCAATACACTGGAAGATGTGTTGAAGAAAGAGCAGCCCACACACATTGGAATCGCCTTCGACCCTGCAGGTCCCACGTTCCGCCACGAGGCTTACGAGCAATACAAAGCCCAGCGTGAAGAGACGCCCGAAGTCATCCGTCTCTCGGTGCCTATTATAAAAGACATCATCCGTGCCTACCGCATCCCCATTCTTGAGGTAAGCGGATACGAAGCCGATGACGTCATCGGAACCCTTGCCACCGAAGCCGGACGGCAAGGCATCACCACTTACATGATGACGCCCGATAAAGACTACGGGCAGTTGGTATCGGACAACGTCTTCATGTACCGTCCCAAATACGGCGACAAGGAATTCGAAGTGATGGGCGTAGCGGAAGTGAAAGCCAAGTTCGACATCCAGTCTCCGGCTCAGGTCATTGATATGCTGGGGTTGATGGGCGACACCGCCGACAACATCCCCGGATGCCCGGGCGTGGGCGAAAAGACTGCCCAGAAACTGATAGCCCAATTCGGAAGCATCGAAAACCTGCTCGAACATACCAGTGAGCTGAAAGGTGCCATCAAGACCAAGGTAGAAACCAACCGCGAACAAATCCTGTTCTCCAAATTCCTTGCCACCATCAAGACCGATGTACCCATCCGCCTCGATATGGACGGGCTGAAACGGGAGGAGCCGGACAAGGAAACGCTCAAGCGGATATTCGAAGACCTGGAGTTCCGGAGCTTGCTCGACCGCGTGGTGGGAACCGATAAGAAAACCGCCGCTCCCCCACCCTCCGCGCAAGGCGATCTCTTTGGCTTTTTTACGCCCGAGAGTACGGAAGCTCCTGAAAATTCAAATCTCACAAGGCTTGACGACCTTGCTTCCGACTATCAACTCATTGATACAGAAGAGAAAATCGACCAATTATTACAAAATATCCTGACACAGAAGATTTTCAGTCTGGATACGGAGACCACCGGAACCGACCCGATACGTGCCGAACTGGTGGGAATGAGCTTCTCGTATACCGAAAACCAGGCATTTTATGTTCCCGTCCCTGCCGACCGCACCGAAGCACAACGCATCGTGGATAAATTCAAGCCCGTCTTCGAAAACCCGCAAACATTAAAAGTGGGACAGAACATCAAATACGATATGCTGGTCTTGGCGAACTACGGTGTGGAGATACAAGGACCCATGTTCGACACGATGATAGCCCACTATGTGCTCCAACCCGAACTGCATCACGGAATGGACTACCTTGCCGAAATCTACCTGCACTACGAAACCATCAAAATAGAAGAACTCATCGGCCCGAAAGGAAAGAACCAGAAGAATATGCGCGACCTTGACCCTATCAATATATATAGGTACGCGTGCGAAGACGCCGATGTCACACTGAAACTAAAAAACGTGCTGGAAAAGGAATTGAAGCAAAACGATGCCGAAGCCCTCTTCCGCGACATCGAAATGCCGCTCGTGCCCGTACTTGCCTATATGGAACGCAACGGTGTGCGCATCGATACCGAAGCTCTGAAGGAAACCTCGCGCCACTTTACCGCCCGCATGAACCAGATAGAAAAAGAAGTGCACCGCCTGGCTGGGGTAGAATTCAACATTGCCTCTCCCAAGCAAGTAGGCGAAGTGTTATTTGACCGCCTGAAAATCGTAGACAAGCCCAAGAAGACCAAAACAGGGCAATATGTCACCTCCGAAGAAGTGTTGGAGAGCCTGAAAGGAAAGCACGAAATCGTAGCAAAGATTCTGGAACACCGCGGATTGAAGAAGCTTCTCGGCACCTACATCGATGCCCTGCCCCAGCTTATCAACCCGCAGACAGGCCATATCCATACCTCGTTCAACCAGACCGTGACCGCCACGGGACGGCTTAGTTCGAGCAACCCGAACCTGCAAAACATCCCCATACGCAACGAGGACGGGAAAGAAATCCGTAAGGCATTCATCCCCGACGAGGGTTGCGAGTTCTTCTCGGCCGACTATTCGCAAATCGAACTCCGCATCATGGCGCACCTCAGCGAAGACCCGCACATGATAGAAGCCTTCCGCGAGAATCAGGACATCCATGCCGCCACCGCCGCCAAGATATATAAGGAAAAGCTGGAAGACGTGACCCGCGAGCAACGGAGCAAGGCGAAAACCGCCAATTTCGGCATCATTTACGGCATCTCGGTATTCGGACTTGCCGAACGCCTCAACATCGACCGCAAGGAAGCCAAGGAGCTGATAGACGGCTATTTCGAAAACTATCCGCACGTAAAGGAATACATGGACAAAAGCATCCAGTCGGCACGCGAAAAAGGCTATATCGAGACCATCTTCCGCCGCCGCAGGTATTTGCCCGACATCAATTCACGCAACGCCGTAGTGCGGGGATATGCCGAGCGCAATGCCATCAACGCCCCTATCCAAGGAAGTGCCGCCGACATCATCAAGGTAGCAATGGCGCGCATCTACCGCCGCTTCCGCGAAGAGGGAATCCGTTCGAAGATGATTCTCCAAGTACACGATGAACTTAACTTCAGCGTCCTGCCCGAAGAAAAGGAAAAAGTGCAACAGATTGTGATAACTGAAATGGAGAGTGCTTACAAAATGAAAGTTCCTTTGCAAGCCGACTGCGGTTGGGGTCAAAATTGGCTGGAAGCGCACTAAGGATTCGCAATAGTTAACATATCTTTATTTGCTAACATTTTGCTAAAATCGAATAAATTTTTAGCCGAAATGTTAGCTCATATCAAAAGTTTCACTACCTTTGCAGCGTAATCAAAAACAAAAAGATAGCAAACCCTTAAAAATATAAAGATATGAAAGCCTTGAATTTTATTAGAAGTTTAATTGTTGTAGCATGTGTATTTGTAGCCAACCTTACAGTTTCAGCCAACAATCCGGAAGCAGGTTTAATCTACAATACGGAAGAAGTAAACGGTGTCAAAGTTTCCGAAACTGTTTACAAGATGAACGAAGGTATCCTGACCAATTACGAAAAGTACAGTTATAAGTATAATGACAACAAACAGGTAGTAGAAAACACCCTGCAAAAGTGGGATGCATTCGATAACCAATGGCATAACCACATGCGTATCAAGTACTCATACGCTGGCGACAATGTCACTATCGAATACTACAAATGGAACAAAAGCAAGAAAGAT
Organism: Bacteroides sp. An19; assembly: GCF_002160215.1. NCBI lineage: Bacteria > Pseudomonadati > Bacteroidota > Bacteroidia > Bacteroidales > Bacteroidaceae > Bacteroides > Bacteroides sp. An19. The sequence continues at coordinate 4,531 of NZ_NFKD01000042.1, forward strand.
TACATCCTTGTTCCAGACATGACTGTCACGGTACAACAATAAGCAGCACATAAAACAAAACATATTTTCATAAACTCTCTACACACGGAAGAGACGCCTCGCGAGAAGCGTCTCTTTTTTGTTTTAGTACTCTTCAAGTACAGATTCATACCAAGAACCGGCTTATTAAGTTACGATTTGTAAGCAATCGGCAAATCCTTTACCGTTTCACCCATATATTTTCCTTATCACGACAAACTATATTCCCCAAGCCAGCCCACATACTTTTATGTTCTCCATATCGAGAACACAAAAAGATATAGACTGCAACAGATTATTCATTAACCAACTCTCCAAAATAACTTTGCCGGAATGCATTTAAACCGACTCTGACGGTTATCGTTGAGATGATGCAAGTAAATTTTGCATAACAAATATCAGAGGTGTGCCGATATGCCAAAAGAAATGACTACCTTTGCCCGTTGAAACAAGCAAGAAATCAAAACAATAAAAACAATATATCATTATGGCTTTACAATGTGGCATCGTCGGTTTGCCGAACGTGGGCAAATCGACGCTTTTCAATTGCTTATCAAACGCAAAGGCTCAAGCAGCCAATTTCCCTTTCTGTACCATCGAACCGAATGTGGGCGTAATTACCGTTCCCGATGAACGCCTTAACAAATTGGCGGAATTAGTCCATCCGGGACGCATCGTACCTACTACCGTAGAAATCGTCGATATTGCCGGACTGGTGAAGGGTGCCAGCAAAGGCGAAGGACTGGGCAACAAGTTCTTGGCGAACATCCGCGAAACAGATGCCATCATCCACGTGCTGCGTTGCTTCGATGATGAAAACGTGACCCACGTAGACGGTACGGTAAATCCGGTACGCGACAAGGAAATCATTGATACCGAACTCCAGCTGAAAGACCTGGAAACCATCGAAAGCCGTATCCAACGCGTACAGAAGCAGGCACAAACCGGAGGTGACAAAGCAGCTAAACAAACCTATGATGTACTGGTGCGCTACAAAGAGGCACTGGAACAAGGCAAATCGGCACGCACGGTGCAGTTCGAATCGAAAGACGAACAGAAAATAGCGCATGACCTGTTCCTGCTCACGGCGAAACCCGTGATGTATGTATGCAACGTAGACGAAGCAAGTGCTGCCACAGGCAACAAATACGTAGAGCAGGTACGTGAGGCGGTAAAGGACGAGAACGCCGAAATCCTGGTAGTAGCTGCCAAGACCGAAGCCGACATCGCCGAACTGGAAACCTACGAAGACCGCCAGATGTTCCTGCAGGAAGTGGGACTGGAAGAGTCGGGTGTGAACCGCCTCATCAAGTCGGCATACAAGCTGCTGAATCTGGAGACTTTCTTTACCGCCGGCGAAATGGAAGTGAAAGCATGGACGTACCACAAAGGTTGGAAAGCCCCGCAATGTGCCGGTGTCATCCACACCGACTTCGAAAAGGGCTTTATCCGTGCCGAAGTCATCAAGTATGAAGACTATATCAAGTATGGAAGCGAAGCCGCCGTACGCGAAGCGGGCAAGCTAAACGTAGAAGGCAAAGACTACGTAGTGCAGGACGGCGACATCATGCACTTCCGCTTTAATGTGTGATACCTATTAAAACGCAGATTTTCGCAGATTAACGCGGATTTATTCATTTACTATCTAACCATTTACAATAATAACCTTTAAACAATCTGCGAAAATCTGCGTTAATCTGTGTTTCAAACTCAAGAACTTAATAACTTAAAAACTCACCATGAAATACTTAATCGTAGGAACAGGAGGCGTTGGAGGCTCTATTGCGGGCTTTCTCGCATTGGCAGGAAAAGACGTGGCCTGCATCGCACGCGGCAAGCATCTGGACGCAATCAAGCGCAATGGACTGCACCTGAAATCAGACTTAAAGGGAGAACATTTCCTTCCCGTCAAGGCCTGTACCGCCGAAGAGTTCGAAGGGAAAGCCGATGTGATTTTCGTATGCGTGAAAGGCTATTCCATTGATTCTATCAAAGAGGTATTGGAACATGCCTCTACTCCCGAAACATTGGTTATTCCTATCCTGAACGTGTATGGAACGGGACCGCGTATCGGCCGGCTTGTGCCTTCGGTTCATGTGCTCGACGGATGCATCTATATCGTAGGTTTTGTTTCGGGAGAGGGCGAAATCACCCAAATGGGGAGCATCTTCCGCCTGGTATTCGGCGCACGTCCTGAGCAAGGCATCGCCCGTGAACGTCTGGATTGCATAGCCGAAGAATTGCAAGCGTGCGGCATCAAAGCCGAAGTATCGGACGACATCAACCGCGATACATTCATCAAATGGGCATTCATCTCCGCCATGGCTTGTACAGGAGCCTATCACGACGTGCCGATGGGCGAAGTGCAACACGAAGGTGAAGTGCGCGATACTTTCATCGGATTATCACAAGAAAGCGCGGAAATAGGAAAACGGCTCGGCGTGACTTATCCCGAAGACCCTGTAGCATATAACCTGAAGGTAATCGATTCGCTCGACCCACACAGCACCGCCTCCATGCAAAAGGACATCGCACGGGGACACGAATCGGAAATACAAGGCTTGCTCTTTGACCTCATCGACTTGGGCGAACGGCTTGGAGTAGAGTTGCCCACTTATCATAAAGTGGCGTTAAAATTCAAGAAAGCATGAAACACATCATCAACATTGATACATGGGAACGGAAGGACAATTATAACTTCTTCCGAGGCTTTGCCAACTCGTGGATTGCCATCACGAGCGAAGCCGATTGCACCGAGGCGTACGCACGGGCAAAGGCACAAGGGCATTCGTTTTTCCTCTATTACCTTTATGCCATCACGAAGGCGGTAAATGAAATCAAGGAGATGCGTTACCGCTGGGACAAGAACGGGCAAGTGGTCTACCACGATACGGTGGATGTGATTACGCCTATCGCCGTACCGGGACGTACGTTCTATACCGTGCGTATCCCCTATCATCCCGACTTCGATACGTTCTATCGCGAAGCGCGGCGCATCATCACATCCATCCCTGAAGACGGAGACCCGTATGGCACGGACAAGCAGATAGCGGAGCAAGGCGACTTCGATGTATTCCTGCTCAGCGCCACGCCAAAGCTGTATTTCACCTCCATCACCTATACCCAGCAATCGGTAGGGCATCCGCTGGACTATCCGTTGATGAACGCTGGCAAAGCCATCACCCGTGCAGGACGGCTCTATATGCCGATAGCACTTACCGTAAGCCATGCCTTTGCCGACGGAGCGCACATCTCGCTCTTCTTCGAGAAGGTGGAGCAGACGCTGAAGGAACTATGAATAGTTACGATTAGACAATTTACTATTTACGATTTATGACTTTCTCCATCGTAAATAGTAAATTGTCTAATCGTAAATGGGCTTATTTCAAAAGTTCTTCAATCGCATCTATAATCTTCTTTTCGGTCGTACCTTTGGCATATCCTTTTATTATTTTCCGAATCACAAGATTCTCATCCAACAAGAAAAAGAAAGGCACAAAGCCTCCTGTCTTGTAATCAATGACTACTTGTTCGTTTCCGGACAAAAAAGTATAACCAATCTGATGGCGGCTTATATAATTCCGCACATTCGCTAACGGCTTGCCCCAAGAATCTATCGCAACCAACTGGAATTTATCTTTATCAAAACGCTTGTCCAATTCATTCAGAAACGGAATGGCAAGTTGGCATACCCCACATCCTATTCCCGTAAGATTGAGCAACATCACCTTTCCTTTCAAAGAAGAAAGCGAAACCGAATCACCCTGCATATTCACCGCCGTCCAATCGGGTGCCGGTTTATCCGCTAATTTAAAAGGTTCTTCATCATATTTGTTCTTTTCGCCCATCCGTACCAACTCATACCCTTCAGGCACAAGCGCATATAAATCGAAATTCTTATCGGGCAAAGTATTCAATTTCACATTCGAACATTCATCTATACCGGAATTACTTCCACAAAGTTCTCTTTTGTATTTATAAGGAAGGCCTGTCTCTTTATCTATCCAGATTTCAAAAACCATTATCGGGTCAGCCATAAAAGACATTTCCGGAAAATGGAAAGGCTTCCCGAAGAATTCCACTTCCACTCCTTCGTCGATAGTCAATTTCAAATAATACTCCTTCTCTGTCTCCTTCACTTCCCGAATAACGTTATCTTTCGTTTCCAACGTATAACGGATGATACTCGTCACATAATTGAAAAAAGGAGGTTGGATAAGCCTTACCGGAAGAAACTGATTGGAAAAATCATTTACCTCTGCTACTTTTTGATAACGGTTCATATATACTGAAACTGTTCCGTCATATCCCAATTCAAAGCGCGTTTGGTCTTCAGAATCCCATTCTAAAAAACTCGACCCGATGGTGGTATCTTGCGGATTGCGGTATTCTTCCACAAACACCTTGCTGACACTACTTGGCAAAGTATCTCCCGCCATCCAACCTTCACTATACAAGTCATACGTCGCCGACTTGACGCTTTCTAACTTACTCAATACTTCTCTCAGATACTCTTGTGCCTGAAGGGAACTGCCAGCCAGCAGGCACATTGCTAAAATAATCAGTGTTTTCATGTGTTGATGTTTTTAATGTTTTCTGCCGGCAAAAGAATAAGAATCCCGGTAATCGGACAAAAAAATTAGCTGAACTTTTTCTGAAATCTAAGTTTTTCGCTTATTTTGCTATCGGTTAGCATCGCATCTATGAAGACAAAAGAACTATACATCCTCGGCATCCTGAGTGCCATTATCGTTACGGCATTGTGTCTGTCTTTACAAGCAGGCGAAGAACGTATCCGGCAAGAAACGAACCATGCGTTCTGCGAAGCCACCGCCTGGCACTATACCGAACGGGTAGAACTGTTCCAGCATTTCACCCATCCCGACTTGAATCCCTATTCCGAATATTACATCACGGCTCCCGTCTACGACCGGAAGATAAAAAAATACACCCTGCGTACGTGGAAAGACCGAACGGTGTTTGTCTTCAAAGACAGTGTAGACGAAGCGAAGGCACGCCGCCTGCTTAACGAGCACATCCTTACTAATGTCCACCCGATAGATGCCGACAAACTGAACATCTTGTTCCGGGCACGGCTCGCAGCGCGAAACATCTGCGGACAGACTGGAACCATCTATTACAACGGACAAGAAAGACACTGCAGTTCCGACACGCTCAGTGCTTCTTCTGCCTATTCCACACCCGTTTACCGCCAGGATATCACGGGCGACATCCAGGCACAAGGATGGGTGGCATACGATACGGTCACACTGCTCCGCTACATCGACCGGCGGTTCTTCCTGCTCATAGCACTGATAGCTCTTGGCACCGCCATCTGTTATTACCTGCGGAAAAGAAGCAATGCCTCCCACATTTATCCAGACATTTCTGTCAATATGGAAAAGCAAGAATTAATCATTGATGGCATCCTCTGTCCGTTACCCAAGCTAGACCTCGCCTTGTTTTGCCTCCTGCTCCGAAAGAAAGGCAGGTGCGTGAGTCGCGGAGAAATCAAACAACGCTTCTGGAAAACCGACACCAATGCCGATGAAAAGATAGACACACATATCAAAATACTCCGGAAACACCTGAAAGGCTTTCCGGAGTATCAGATAGTGACCGTACGCGGGCAAGGCTATTACCTGTCGGTCAAGAAAGGATCCTGACATTAATCATCGGGCAATTGATGTGAGACATATACCAGCGCATCGCACAAGGCAGGACGCCAATAACTCCAATCGTGTCCCCCACCCTTCACACGAAACTCGTAAGAAATACCACGCTTGCGAAAGGCTGAGACTAAATCGATATTAGCATCATATGTAAAATCCTTGTCACCACAATCAATGAACCAACGGACGGCTTTCCATGCCGACACATTCTTTTCACTTCCTTCCGTTATCGTGCGGATAGGGTTGTAATCATCTACCAGCTTCTGACGCCAAGGGGCAGAAGGGTCATCCTTCAAAAACTCCAACGGCTGGCTACGCAAATAACTGCTCATCCCATAAACCACGTTGAACAAGTCGGGATGAAGCACACCATATACGACCGATGCACCTCCACCCATTGAATAACCTGCCACCGAACGGTATGCCTTTTCCGCCTTTACCCGGTAAGTCTGCTCGATATAAGGCATAAACTCCTGAAAGAAAAAGTCTTCATACCGCCAATGTGCAGCATTGAACCATATCATATTATCCTTGTTGGCCTCAGGACAAACCACAATCATTTCCTGCATCTGCCCACAAGCTATCAAGCTATCTGCCAAATGTGAAAGCCCACCATAACGTTCCCAATCGGTATTCGAGCAATTTCCTCCGTGCAAAAGGTACAACACCGGATACGTACGAAGTGTATCCATATCATAACCCGGTGGTAAATAAACCGTATATTCACGTTCGGTAATACCTTGCAAAAGTGTACAAGGAACTGTCCGATAAAGCACTTTTCCACCTGCAAACAGTTTCAAGCAGCAAAGGCAAAACAAAAGATAAAAAAGAATGTATTTACGCATATTCCCTATTCATTTTCGTCATAGCCCAGAATCGAATCTCCACCAGTCCAAGTTAAACAAGGCATGGGGTTGTTTGCCTTTGAACACGAGGTACAAATCGTGGACACCTGTCACACTCTTCACCTGTGTTTTGAACTCCTGCCAGTTTTCCCATTCACCGGTGTAAGGAATATCAAGCGTACCCAATACTTCTCCTTCCAAGCCATCGATACGGAGTTCAATCTGTCCGCCAAAATAACGGCTAGAGGCACATGCCGTAAAAAGCGAAGCACCTTTGGCACCAAAATCTACTTCCCTTACCTTGATATAATCTCCGTGATGGACATCCGTGACATACACGCCACGCGCAGCATCCGTCCGGGTAGTCATGCCCTCGGACCAAGCTATGGTTTCAGCCTCTGTACGTATATAAGGATTAAGTCGGCCTACCGCTTCCGTTATGCCGGCATCGGTCATATGCATTTCTGGTATTTCTCCATTCGGAGTATAACGGAACTCTTCTACGCACACCGAACGGCAATAACTATGCCCGCCAGGCAAGGCATCGTTGTGATAGAAGAAATACGAATGTCCTTTATAGTCCACGATACCCGGATGATTGGTATTGCTTCCACGCTCCAACGGCATAACCACGCCCTTAGCTTGCCACTTGCCGCCAGCCGAAGAGCTCATAGAATAGTGAATGGATTCGGGGAAACCCGCAGCATAAATCAGATAATACCAGTCTCCACGCTTGTAAAGCCAAGGTGCTTCGGTAAATCCTCCCGAAAAGGCAATGCTATCCAAGCGGTCGATTGCCTCGATTTCTCCATCCAGACTTACCATATCTTCTTTCAGTTTGGCACGATAGCATACACCGTTTCCCCAATACAACCATGCCTGCCCATCGTCTGCAATATATACAGTGGGGTCTAAATCGTCCCAAGAATGTCCGGCATATGTTGTCATATCGTTCGTCACCAATCCGTGCCCCAAGGCATCCTTGAAAGGTCCGTAAGGTGTATCTCCTACAGCCACTCCGATAGAAGAACCGGGATTCTGCCGGTTTTGGGAAGAAATATACCAATAGAATTTCCCGTTTCTCGGTATGCATTGTGCCGCACTGGCATCACCTGCAGACCATGCAAAAGTACTGGTCTTGAGTGGTGCACCGTGATCTGTCCAATTTACCATATCGGTGGTGGTATAAAGCCGGTATTCACGCATCAGATACGAATTTTCAGGCGCATCCTTCTCGTCACAACCTACATAGAGATATAAAGTATCATTATACACCATAGGTGCCGGGTCGGCCGTATAATGAGTCTGTATAATCGGGTTTTGTGCTTGGACAGACATTACGCAAATTCCTATTGACAACCCTAACAAAAATTTCGTTTTCATAGTTCTTTTCACACAATTATAAGTAATACTAATCAGGGGTTAAAAGGGAGTCAGAGACCAATACTTTTTATATCGGTTTCAGAAGCAGGACTATCGGCCTTTAACTCCTGAACAAAATGATAACTCCTGTAAAACACAACTGCTTTTATACCATGCACGGCATAGGTTTGTGCATTTTCCCCGGAACAAATGTTTCCGCATTTGGATTACATTATCGTTTCAGGCAGCTTTCTTTTATGGTTTTCATATGAAAACCGTACGGTTTCCATATCAAGAACGTACGGTTTCCATATCGAGAACGTACGGTTTCCATATGAAAACCATAAAAGTATGCCGCCTGAAACAAAGATATGGGCTACATGCAAAGCCAAATGTTCCTTACCGATATGCCATCAAATGCAAGGATGATGTGCGCACCGTCTCTACGGAAATGGCGTGGGACATGCAGGAAATGCACAAATCCATACCGCGCAAGGCATAACTTTCGATTTATGTAAGAAGCTGTTTTGAATTTCTCCAAAAAGTTTTTCTTGGCTTGATGTATCTGTTTTCGTGTGTGCTTTGGGCGATTTTTTGGTCCTTTCCGCTCCTGTTCTTCGTCAGATAGCCCGCTATCTTCCTCATCACAGAAGCGGAAATGCCTCAAAAACTCATCCCAAATCATCGCACGATAAATTCAAAACAGCTTCTAAGAAACCAAGCATAATCTGTTGATTCAATCGGCAACATCTGCCACCACCTGCCAGGCAAAGACCGTTCCGTCTTTCCGGTCGGGGCGTGTACCGGGCCAGTCGGCTGCATAAGGTTCGCCCGTCACCGGATTTAACCCGACAAAACGATTGGTATGAAGAGAAAGCAACATACAATGCCCCCACAACATATCTTGCCACAAGAAAAGACTTGCTTCTGTTTCTTCTTTCGTGATGCGCACATCGCCCGAAAGCCCCAACCCCGTTACGGTCAGAAATCCAGAACCATCCATTGCTTCAAGTGCCACACGTCCCTTACCACGGTCGTGTACCCTGAAATGGCATCCTAACCCTTCGAATTCTGCACTTCCCGAAGCTACATGATGTAACATCCCATGCGGATTGGCCCAAGCCCGTTCACCATTGGCAAGATTGGTCAGTGTAATGATTTTGCCTACAGGCAGATTCTTCGAACGATCGGCAAAAGGTTCGTACACTTCGAAATTGTCGAAATCGGCACGCCCGCCTTTCTTCCCCTCTGTATTGTAAGCAAACAAAGCATAACGCACTCCCTGGAACGTATGCATCTGATACCCCAAACGCAACTGGTTGCCTATGGTCTCGAACGTATCTCCATCGGTACTATAACTTAATGAGGCCAAGTCATTATGATAATCGCCGTGAGCCCGCAACCATACTTTGGCAGATTCCAGCGGCTTGTCGGTATGTACATTCTTCACCATATCATAAAAACGAAGCATCAGTCCCTCGTCGGTGCGTGTCACGCCCACCCAATAATAGGGTGTATTCAGCAGAGCAAGACCAGCTACGTCACCTTTCTTCAGTCCACGTGCATCCAGTTCTACCGTAGCCATCGATTCGGGACCAACCACACGCTGGGTCAGTGTATTCCGAGCAAACATCAGACTCTTGGCAGGAAGTGTATGCAGACGCAGCACACCTTTTGCCAGTTCCCATCTGTTATCAACCGGGATATGATTCCATTGCCAGACTGGCTTCAGACTATTATCCGAAAAGTCATCGCTCCGTTCATAAGGAGCATGAGGACTCTCCTCCACACCCGTATCGGGCTTGAACCAGGTACGTGGCGAACGTCCCAGATTACCTTCTACCCCGAAATAAGGCCAGCCGTCTTTCCATGTTACTGGAGACAAGTAAGTAAGACGTCCCACCGATTTCATATCCATCATCGAGAAGCCCCACCATTCACCATTAGGCAAATCTACAATGCCTCCCTGATGTAAAGGCACAGCACTGAAATAATTATCAGAAGGAGGCTGGAAACTGAATTTGCTCCCTTCGTCAGGTATATCAGACCAGAAACCATAGCCTTGTGTCCACCAACCCTGTTGTATCCCCATTGTTTCCCGATGGCTGATAACCGTTGTCTCATACGGACCTTCAGGACGGTCGGCACGGGCACACTGCATACGTCCTACCGGAGCATAGTCAGCACTGATGATGTAGTATTTCCCGTTAATTTTATAGAAATGATGTCCTTCCCCCATTGCATTTCCTTTCGGGATGATAATCCGGTCACTTCCTTCAACATATCCGCTGAAGTCTGGTTTGATTTCGATAAGGTGCACTTCATCATACCCGTGAACAGCATAAATCTTATCGTCATCATCAAATAAAACGCCCAAATCATAAATGCGTCCACCCATGTTCTTATGTATCCAGGGACCTTCAGGACGGTCTGCCGAAAATACCTGCAATCCATAGTTGTTCACATTAACAAAAATATAAAACTTCCCTTTGTGATAACGGATGGCAGGTGCCCAGATACCATTCCCATACACACCTTTCTTTCCTTCCAAATGGAATTCAGGTCCCAAGTCCAACTTGTCGAAAACATAAGTAACAAATTCCCAATTCACCAAATCTTTAGAGCGAAGCAAAGGCAATCCGGGCATAGTATGCATCGAACTGGCAACCATATAAAAATCTGTTCCCACCCGAATCAAGTCAGGATCGGTAAACTCATCATAGAACAAGGGATTGGTAAACGTACCGTTCCCGTTATCAGCGGTCCACGTCTGAGCCTGCAGGTTATACCACCCACAAATTCCCAGCACAAAAAGCCATAGATACTTCATTGTTTGCCCTCCTTACTGCTTCGGATGAAACATCCAGTAATCGAAATACATCACCCTGCCAGGCTTATCACCTTTGCATATAAAATACAGGTCATGCACGCCACTTATAGCTTCCACTTTGGAAGTAACCAGCGCCCAACGGTCATCCCAACCAGTCATAGGTACCTGCAACGTAGCCAGCAGCTTTCCTTGCAGACCATCGGCACGCACCTCCAGGGTTACCCCTCCGTTGTGTGTAGTTCCTACACGAGCAATAATGTCAGATGCCCCTTGGCTACGGAAGTCTACGCCCTTCACCTTGATGTATGCCCCATCACGCATAGCATTGACAAATACACCCACTTCTCCGTTTTGTGCCGACTTCATCCCTTCGGAGAAAGCCATCGTTTCAGCTTCATTCTTCCGGTACGGATTAAGTGCCGTCAACCCTTCACGGATACCTTCGGTCATCTTCATCGGCTGGATAGAACCATCGGCATTAAACACAACTTTCTCCACGCATACCGAACGGGTAAAGCCCGAACCTCCAGGCAGGGCACCATTGTGGTAGAAAAGGTAAGTTCCGCCTTTATAGTCCACAATACCCGGATGATTGGTAAAACTCCTTCCTTCGGTAGGCATCAGCGTACCTCCGTATTTCCAAGGTCCCAACGGACTCTTGCTCATCGAATAGCCCAAATGTTCGGATATCGGTCCACCAGCCCACAACAGATAATACCAATCCTTGTGCTTGTAAAGCCATGGGCCTTCTTCGTAAAGTGTGGGACGTTCAGGCACATTCCCTTCCCGCTTACCAAAAGCCTCTTCGGTCATATCCACCTTCACAACATCTCCCGAATATGATATCATATCTTCGTTCAACTTCACATAATAACAAAAAGGATTGCCCCAATACAGATAAGCCTGCCCGTCATCGTCTATCATTACGGTAGGATCTATGTCCCCTTTTCCACTACTCACCAATGGCTTGCCAAGTGGGTCGTAGAAAGGACCATAAGGACTGTCTGCTACAGCTACGCCAATAGCTCCCCCTCCTTTTTTCATCGTCACCGGGACATACGCATAAAATTTACCTCCACGTTCGACACACTGCATAGCCCAAGCATCTCCCCGCGCCCACTCGAATGTCTTGTACGACAAGGGAGTCGGATGTTCAGTCCAGTTTACCATATCTTCGGTAGAGTACAATTTCCAGTCGTTCATTGTAAACCACGTAGATGCGTCTTCATCATGGCTTGTATATAAATATAAGCGGTCACCATATACCATCGGTGCCGGGTCGGCGGTATAAGCAGTCTGGACAATCGGGTTTTGTGCCATAACCAGTATAGGGGTTACAAGCATCGAAAGACTAATAAATATGTTTTTCATAAACTATGTCATTCTATTATTCTACAAATTTCCAATAATCCCAATTCATCAGGTCTTTTCCGGCATCACCTTTGAAACGGAACACCAGGTCGTGAACACCCTTCGCCCCTTTCACCGGACAGGCAAACTCCTTGTATATGTCCATTCCTCCGGTAGCCTCAACTTGAACTGTTCCTACCAACGGACCATCGGCTTGGTCTAAATGAATCTCAATTGCGCAATGCCCTGCATCAGAAGCGACAGAAGCCACAAAACGAGATGCGCCTTCTTTTCCGAAATCAACACCTTTTACCACCAAAGTATCAGAGTCATTGATTTTCGTGACATAAATGCCACCATCGGTACGGCGCTCGGTTTTCAGCCCATATCCCCAAGCCATAGTCTCGGCTTCTACCCTGCGGTAAGGATTAAAGTTTTCAATCTGCACCAGCTTCGTATCTTTAAAATAAGGCACCTCCTGTATCGTACCGTCTACATTATAATGCATTTCGGCGGCCGATATCGAACGGCGTTCATGATGCTCCTCCATTTCGAGACGCAACAGATCGTAATTCTGTCCGAATACATAGCTCTTACCTTTATAATCAATGATGCCCGGATGATTGCCACGTGTGCGGTCGGTGGGAGCCATGATGTAGCCCTTCACCTCCCATGGTCCCGTAGGACTGTCGCTCATAGCGTATCCAATTCCTTCGGGGCAACAAGTGGAAGCGTATGCCAGGTAATACTTCCCGTTGCGTTTATAAAACCATGGTCCTTCCTGATAATGTTCCAGCTTACCCACCTTTACGATATCGCCCGAATACGATATCATGTCTTTGTTCAGTTTCACATAATACAAGTTCGGGTTACCCCAATACATATAGGCTTGTCCGTCATCATCAATCCAAACAGTGGGGTCAATGTCTTCCCAGTGTTCTTGTTGCCATACAATTGGCTTTCCTATGGGATCCTTAAAAGGTCCGTAAGGCGAATCGGAAACCAATACGCCAATGCCGTTCCCATGAAGGGGGCAATACATATAAAACTTACCGTCACGCTCCACCACTTGTTGTGCCCATGCACCGTTATCGCGCTTACGCCATACAAAGTCTTTCAAGGAAGCCACAGGCCCGTGGTCGGTCCAGTTCACCATATCAGTAGAGGTATACAGCTGCCAGTCAAGCATCTTGAAGTCATAACCTTGCGCATCGTCCTCATCGTGACTGGTATACAGAAAAATCGTGTCATTGTACACCATCGGTGCAGGATCGGCGGTGTATTTGGTCTGAATAATCGGGTCTTGGGCATTTGCACCAACAGCATACAAGCCCATCATCATAAATGCTAATTTTTTCGATTTGTTTTTCATCTTTTATTCTTGATTTAATGAGAAGCTGTTTTGAATTTCTCCAAAAAGTTTTTCTTGGCTTGATGTATCCGTTTTCGTGTGTGCTTTGGGCGATTTTTTGGTCCTTTTCGCTCCTGTTCTTCGTCAGATAGCCCGCTATCTTCCTCATCACAGAAGCGGAAATGCCTCAAAAACTCATCCCAAATCATCGCACGATAAATTCAAAACAGCTTCTGAGTTATTTTACAATCAAAGCTCCTCCATTACATGGAATCATCAGTTCGATTTCGCCTTTTTTGTCCAGCTTCTGGGTTTTCACGCTTCCTTGCAGCTGGGCATCATCAGCATAAAGCGTCACTTCTTCTTTCGGGGAAAACATCGGCAAAGCTACTTTCACTTTCAACGGTTCTTTGCTGGCATTGATTCCAGCCACGTACCACGTTTCTCCGTGCCGACGTGCCAATATTACATACTTGCCGGGATAACCATCGATAAAACGCACTTCATCCCACAGCGTAGGTACTTTCTTCATAAAATCCACAGCCCATACAGGAGCATCGGTCAGATTATTAGGAGCCAAAGCAAAGTGCTGGACCGGACTTTGAAAAAGCACCGCTGTGGCAAGCGCAAACACATCCGATGTAACACGGCGGCTACCTCCCGGCTGATTCTTCGCATTGTAATACCGGTTCAATGTACTGCCTCCGAAATCCATACTACCTACGGTATTGCGGATAAACGGATGCAAGCAGGCATTAAAGGCTTCGGCATCACAACTTCCTTGCGAAAAGTTCATATTCTCGCTTGCCAGTACAGCTTCACTTGCCGCATAATTGGGATACATCCGCTCCCATCCGCGAGGCAAGGTACATCCGTGAAAAATAACCAGCAGACCATAATCGTTGGCATCTGCCAGAATATCTTCATACAATTGCATAGTCACTTGTTTGTCGCTTCCTATAAAGTCCACTTTAATACCCCGGATACCGATGCTTTGCATCCATTTCATTTCCTTCCGACGGGAAATAATGTTGCTCATCTTGCCACGCGGACCTTGCGGAGCATCGTTCCAATAACCATTGGAATTATACCACAGATACAATGCCACATTCTTAGACTGGGCATAACGTGCCAACTCTTCTATTTTTTCATATCCTACCCGCGAATCCCACAATGCATCAACCAGCACCGACTGGTATCCCATCGCCGCGGCAAAATCAATGTAACGCTTCTGCTCATCGTATGTCATGCTGGCATCACCTCCGATAATCCAGCTCCATGTGCCGCATCCGTACTGGTACTTCTGAGATGCTTCGTACAAGGGAGATACAAGGTCGAAAGCCACGGTAGTTTCAACTATAGGAGCCAGTGTTTTTCCCAAAGTGATGGTGCGCCAAGGTGTTTCGCCTGGAAGCGCAATTCCCGGAGCCGTTGTTCCATTGCCGTTGTATTCGCCTTCTTGCGGATAACCTATCGTATACAGGCCACCCTCGTGCCCCATCAGCCTGCTGGCACAATAGCGACTATCTACTCCCGTTTCTGAAATTAAGAGCCATCCCTTATCCATATATTTGAACAGGCACGGGAATGTATATCCCTCGCCCCAGCCATTCTTGCCCATCGTATCATCGACGGTATAAGAGGTCTCATAACTGGGCGAAGTACGTGCAAAGCCTCCCATCGGCTTGCTTTGCGGACAAAGGAAAGTAGTGCTTCCCTCAGGCAAGACGAAACCCGTTGCTTCCGAGCGCACCACACAACATAAGGTATTTTCCTTGGGATAGACGCGGTACTTGAAAGCCACGTCACGGTTGCTCACACGGAACACCACATCGCACACCTTCTTGCCCTGTTGCATGAACGGGCACACCACTTCAACCGCCTTATAGTCTACCCGGCTCTGCTTGATGGTGGGCAACGTATAGGTATCGCATACCGTATCCGCCTTGCACGTTCCCCCCAACGACATATCTTGAGTAAAATCGCCTATATTGGTCTCCAGACCCAAGGGAGAAGGTTCGAGAAACATGGTTCCGTCATACAACACTTGGTAAGAAGGCTTTCCGCCTTCATCGGATACCACCACTTGAATGTGTCCATCGGGACTGGCAAATTTCCAATCAGTAGCATAAACGGACAGGCAAGCCCCTAAGGCTGCAGTCAATAGCCATTGTCTTTTCATCATATAATTTCATTTAAAGTCATTCACCTTGTTCGTTAGTCACCAAACGGATAAAGAATACCCCTCCGGCTATTTTTCCGGGCTTGCTTTGGAACGTGAGAGTGATTTCTTTCTTACCCTGCAACGCATCGTCAGGAAGAGCATATTCAACATCCACGAACTCCTGCTTGTTCCATTTCCCTACCAGATTTTCAGAAGCAATCACCTTTCCATCTACCAAGATATCAAATTCCCGGTCGGCGGTTTCATTGCCCCAATAAGTTATCAGCAAAGACATGTCAGACTTGCCCTCAGTAGAAAGTACATAACTGAAATAGCCTCCGTCTTTCGCATCACGCCACGCCTTGCCATTGAAATTTCCCTTTGTCGAGTTCTCGTTCTTCATTAAGTGGTCCGCTTCGGGCTGTTGTTCTCCCGTTGCTATGGCATCTACCGTCCGGCGGTCTAATGCAATACGCGCTTCTTCTTCGGCTTTCTGTTCGCTTTGATAATGTGCGTATTCAGTTTCGTCCATCGAAAGCCAATAAATCATATAACGGCTATCGTGAATGCCATAAAAGGGTTCGAGCACCAAATCCTTGTATTTGCCGGAACGGAACAGACCGGGAACCGTATAATGGAACGGCTTGCCTGCTACCGGACGCAAATGGTTTAACTTCTCTTCGATGTCTGCCCGCTCTCCTATAAGAAAAGGAGTTTCGTAAACCGGAACCAAAGGTCCTGAAGCAATATGTCCCCACCGGCTATCGTCTGCCACCAGCCCGTCCAGATGGTCTGTACCTACCCGTGCACCTAATACAATCGGTCCGCGCAAGATGGCAACATATTCGGGCATATTCGGGAACTCTTCCAACTTAACATGCATCGGTGTACGGATTTCGACAACATCCCCGTCTTTCCATTCGCGGTCAATGCATACATACGAAGATGGTTCCGAACCGGCTGCATACTCTTTTCCGTTACACAACACCTGCATTTCCGAAGCCTTAACCCACCACGGATGGCGTACCAACATCTTGAAATGTCTGGGCTTGTCCACCGAAACCGTAAGTTTGCTTCCTTCTTCTGCCGGGAAACCTGTTTCCTGACGCAAGCGGATGCCTTCTTCTTTCCAGTTCAGTTCAGAAGCTATAAACAAATTGACAAACAATGAATCGTGTGTATGCGTATAGATGAATTCTCCATATTTGGCATGATTCTCCATACCGGTTCCTACACAGCACCACATCGCCTGATTAGGAGCCGAATAAACCCGGTAATGTGCCGGACGGGCAGATGTGAAATACACATATCCGCCGTGTTCGGGATGCTGGGTAGAAAGAATATGATTGTACAAAGCACGTTCGTAGAAGTCCACATAGCTAGCCTCGGGATGCATCCGGAACAAGCCCTCGGTCAGTTTCAGCATATTATTGGTATTGCATGATTCCGGACCTTCACGGTCTTCTATATAGCTCTTGCTATCGGTTTTCGCCACAAAATGCTCGCGCCGGCTATTGCCTCCGAATGCCAGCGAACGGTTTTCTACCACCGTATGCCAGAAGAACGATGCCGCATCCTCATACGTACGGTTATGGTCTAACTCGGCTATGCGTTGATATCCCACCGCTTTAGGCACTTGTGTATTGGCATGTTTGTTATCCAGATTGTCCACTCCCTTTGCCATGCTGTCCAGCAACCAATGATGAGAAAAACGTTTGGCCGTGTCCAGGTATTTTTTTTCTCCGGTCATCTGATAGGCATCGGCATATACTTCATCCATTCCGCCGAATTCCATATCCAGCATCTGCTCCATTTGCGCATCAGTGAGGGGAGAAACGACTCCAATACCCCAATCGCACAAATCCAGAAACATCTGTCTTGCCTCTTCATTGCCGGCATACATCCAGGCATCCCGAAGTCCGGCATAAAGTTTATGAAGGTTGTACCAAGGTACCCAGTATTTCCAAATCAAAGCCACGTTTCCTTTCCGTATCTCACTCCACAAAGCCTTTCCATTAGGAACCCCACCGATATAACCATCACCGTTCTTCTCCTGGCAACGTTTCAATTCGGCTATCATATACTCCATACGCTGGCGGAATGCCTCATCACCTGTAGCGGCATAATGCATTGCCAGTGCCGAAAGATAATGTCCGCCTACGTGTCCGTCCAGTCCCGCCCAATTGGGGAACAATTCTCCTTTGGGAGGTAATCCTGCCTCTTTCAGAAAAGGAGCCAGCAAGCGGTCTACATCATATTCCAACAATACTTTACCGTTCAAGTCCTGTGCATGCTTGAAAGGACCATCCAAGAGAGTCACCTCATTCAAGGCAAAAGTGTTCGGATACAACTTGTCTTGTGCCTGTAATCCCGAAAAACCTATCAGACAGACCATCAATGCCCATGCTTTCTTTTTCATAACCATTCTTTATCTTATTCGTTTATAATCGAAGAAATCCACATCTACATAGCCACCTGTCTGCTTTGTAGCATAATTGAATATCGCATATTTTGTCCCCATAAAGAAGCGGCGGTAATCGAATATCATCTTAAAATCGGAACCAATTTTCGTCCAGTCTTTCCCGTTCAGGCTATAATAGAAAGCAGCAATGTCTTTGCCTACCCGGAAATCTCCATCAATACGCAGGTAAACTACATCCTGTGTCAATTCCACACGCGCCTTTTCATCAGTCTCCACATGTGTCACCGCCTTGTCCGAATCGCGTAAAGCTACCACCTGTGACGACATCGTAAGGTATTTCTTTCCGCCTTCCATCACTACCGAAAGTACACCGGCATCGCCATTGAAAGCACTGAAACCTGCTACATCCCCTTCTTTCATATGAGACACATCGATAGACACACTTCCCGTACATTTCGGTCCTTCCATACGTTGGGTCAACGTATTCGGTGCCCAAAACAGGTTTTCTACCACCCGATGCGTCTTCAATCGTAAATAACCCGGACGTTCCGAAAGCGACCATGCTTCGTTTATCGGGTTATGGTTCCATTGCCAGTTGATTTTCATTTCCTGTTTTCCAAAATCGTCACTCACCACCAAGGGCAAGGCAGGACATCCTTGCACGGGTTTTTCCATGATTTCGGGTACACGGCCTTCCTCATTGCCCAGCATCGGCCATCCGTCTACCCAGTGGCAAGGCATCAGTGTAAGGACACGTCCCACACCTCCACGATCCTGGAAGATGACACCATACCAATTGCCCTTCTCATCATCCACAATGCATCCTTGTCCTACATACGGGAAACCGGCAAAGTCCGATTCCAGTATTACTTTCTTTTCATAAGGACCGGTTATCTTATCGGCACGATAGCACACCTGACGACGCTTGCCTCCATTAGGCCACGAAATCATCAACAGATAATACTTTCCGTTGTATTTAATGGCACGGCTTCCTTCCAGCAATCCGGTTTCGGTACTATCGCGCTCGAAGATTTTCATATCCACTCCTCCAGGCTGCACCCCTGTAAGGTCTGGCTTCAATTCGCGTAATTGCCCTGTTCCATAATAGATATATACACGTCCGTCATCGTCGAACAACAAAGACGCATCGTGGAAATGAGGCAAGCGGGAAACAAGTTCCCATTTCCCTTTCGGATCTGTAGTGGCATACACATATCCTTTATAGGGCTTGTCATTGGGCGAAAAATAAGCATAATATTTCCCATTGTGGTAACGGATTGAGGTGGCCCACTGCCCTCTTCCGTATGCAGTACATCCGTTCAGGTCATAATTCGGTGTATCGGTCAAACGGTCGAACAAATAACTGGCCGTCTCCCAATTCACCAAATCTTTAGAATGCATAATAGGTGCGCCCGGCATCAGATGCATCGTAGTGCTTACCAGATAAAAGTCGCTACCAACACGGATAACATCAGGGTCGGGCACATCACTCCACAACATCGGGTTAGTAAAAGTACCGTCACCATTATCGCTCGATTGAGCCCGGACTAAGCCGCAAAAAGGAATGCACATCATCAGTGCTACGAAAAACCTGCGTATTTTCATATCGTTATTAGTTATAAGTTTGCCTACAAATTTAAAAGAAAAAACAAACATCTCATACCCTAAAACTAAAGATATTCTGTAAGATGGTACATCTGAGCATGAAAATAATACAAGATGTAACATAGAGAATAAAATATGTAACATACGCAACAATCTTTTTCATCCCGACCTATTAACTTTGTAAACGACTATTCGACACTACTCATTATTATAATATAAACACCATGAAAAAAACATTAAGCTTATTGACGTGGGGCACGCTGAGCCTACTTGCATGCTCATGTGCCAGCAATCAAATGGAGGTTACTCCTGGTACTCCTGTATTCAGTAATTTCACCTATACAGGACAAGATGCCGTGTACGAACAGAATCCGCTCGCTTCCGACGAATTCTACACCCCCATCCTACAAGGATGTTACCCCGACCCCAGTATCTGCAAGAAAGGAAACGATTATTACCTGGTATGTTCTTCGTTTGCCATCAATCCGGGCGTACCTATTTTCCATTCGACCGACCTGGTCAACTGGAAACAAATCGGCCATGTGCTCGACCGCCCCTCGCAACTGAAGGTGGAAGACACAGGAATCAGTGCCGGCGTATATGCACCTACCATCCGCTATAATCCGAACAACGACACATTCTATATGATTACCACCCAGTTTGCCGGAGGGTTCGGAAACATCATCGTCAAGACCAAAGATCCGATGCAAGGCTGGAGCGACCCTATCAAGCTGAACTTTGAAGGCATCGACCCGTCTATCTTCTTTGATGATAACGGAAAAGCTTACGTAGTACACAATGATGCACCAGAGAAGGCACTGTATGAAGGACACCGCGTTATCAAGGTATGGGAATATGATGTAGAAAAAGACCAAATCGTTCCCGGAACAGATAAAGTGATAGTAAACGGAGGAGTAGACCTCTCGAAGAAACCTATCTGGATTGAAGCTCCACACCTGTACAAAAAAGATGGAAAATATTACCTGATGTGTGCCGAAGGAGGAACAGGAGGCATGCATAGTGAAGTAATATTTATCGGAAACAGCCCCAAAGGCCCGTTTACACCGGCTCCGGAGAACCCCATCCTGTCACAACGCCACCTGAATGCCGACCGTCCTGACAAAGTGGACTGGGCAGGACATGCCGACCTGGTGGAAGGACCTGACGGAAAATATTACGGAGTATTCCTTGCCATCCGTCCCAACAATGCCAATCAAGTAAACACAGGACGTGAAACCTTTATTCTTCCTGTCGACTGGAGCAGCACTTTCCCCGTATTCGAAGGAGGAATGGAACCTCTAAAGGCTAAGCTGAAAATGCCGGCAGGTGTCACCAACCAGACCGGACAAAACGGTTTCTTCCCGAACGGAAACTTCACCTATACTGAAGATTTCACTTCGGACACACTGGATTACCGCTGGGTAGGCATAAGAGGAGCACGCGAAAAATTCATCTCCACTTCGCCCAATGGCCTGACCATCAACCCATACGATGTAAACATCAAGGTAGTACAACCTACGTCTACCTTGTTCTATCGCCAGCAACACCTCAACTTTACGGCCACTACCACCCTGAACTACATTCCACGTTCGGAGACCGACCTGGCAGGTATTACATGTTACCAAAGCGAAGCCTTCAACTACGTGTTCGGCGTGACCAAGAAAGGAGAAGAAGACGTACTGGTATTGCAACGCACCGAAAAAGGAAACTCTACCGTGCTGGCAAGTACTCCGGTTAAGGAAACACGCCCCATCCTATTGCAGGTGAAAGCCACGGGCGACCAGTATACTTTCAGTTATTCTACAGACGGAAAGACCTTCCAGCCTGTAGGTGGAACCGTTTCGGGAGATATTCTTTCGACCAATGTGGCAGGTGGATTCACCGGTGCTATGATAGGACTTTACGCCACAACAGGCAATGATGCCACGGCACAATAAATAAGCATGGTGCGACACATATAGTTGCACCATGCCACGCACATAGCTTCATCGGGTTGCGCATATACTTCCGTTGCCCGATGAAACTATGTGCATTATCCGAAGCATACGCCCATGCGTTTGCCCTGAATTATCAAATCGTTATCGGCAGTAACTAATTTCAACTTGCCCGCTACCTCCGACAAGGGAACAGACACTATCTCCGAACCCCGGAGCGCCACCATCCGCCCGAATTGCTTTTGAGCTATCAGTTCCGTAGCGTGCCCTCCCATACGGGTGGCAAGGGTACGGTCGAACGCCGTAGGACTTCCTCCGCGCTGGATATATCCCAACACCGTTTCACGTGTCTCAAAACCGGTCTCATACTCGATTTCCTCGGCTATGTATTGAGCAGCCTTTTTCCCGTTAAAGGTGGGAATACCTTCCGCCACCACCACAATCGAATAGGGTTTCCCTTTCTTCAACCGGTTGATGATGACATCACCTATATTATGTATATTGAACGGAAGTTCGGGAATCAGGATGATGTCACCCCCTCCTGCCATACCCGAATGAAGGGCTATCCATCCTGCCTTGTGCCCCATCACCTCGATTACCATCACACGCTGGTGCGAACTGGCGGTAGAGTGCAGACGGTCAATGGCTTCGGTGGCAATACTCACCGCCGAATCGAACCCGAACGAAATATCCGTACCGAACACATCATTATCAATAGTCTTGGGTATCATCACCACATTCACTCCGGCTTTGGCAAGCATGGCCGCCGTATTCTGCGTGCCGTTTCCTCCGATACAGACCAGGCACTCAAGCCCGTGGTCATGAATCGTCTTCAGCAATGCCGCAGGCCTGCTATCGGAAAGCGAAAACCCACGGTCTTTCCGGAAAGGCTTCACACGTGAAGTACCCAGCACCGTGCCCCCCATCGTAAGCAATCCGCCCAACGAATTCTCTGTAAGCTGGATTACATCATCGTCCAGCAATCCCCGAAAACCATTGTGGATACCATATACTTCCATTCCATAATAACTGATAGCCGTCTTGCAAACGCCTCTGATGGTAGCGTTTATGCCCGGACAATCACCTCCTGCCGTTAAAATTCCGATTCTCATAACCTTCAAAATTTGTCTTCGTGTGGTAAAGTTATAAGAAAAAAGTGTAGATTTGTCTTTTCTAACACAAAAATACACCACAAATACAAGAAATAGGCTAACTTTGCAGCGTTTCAATAGCACAAAAAAGACGCTTCGGACACACTAGTCCTGTATGCGTGTGCCATAAAAAAGGAATACCAATGGTTTCAACAAAGTTAATCGAAAAGTTGTTTGTTTCCCGCCAAAAGGAAATAGATTGCTATAACACACAAGCCGAAGCCATTCAAGACAGAGTTTTCCACAAGCTGGTCGAGAATGCTTCTGATACGGAATGGGGGAAAAAATACGATTATGCCCATATCCGGACATACGCTGATTTCCAGCGGGTACCGGTCCAGACCTACGAAGACGTGAAAGGCTATGTAGACCGTATGCGCCATGGCGAAAAAAACGTGCTGTGGCCCGGACGTGTCATCTGGTATGCCAAATCATCGGGCACTACCAACGATAAGAGCAAGTTCATCCCCGTAAGCAAAGACGGATTACGGCACGTCCATTATCAAGGCGGAACCGATGCCGTAGCTCTCTACCTGCGCTCGAATCCGGAAAGCAAGTTCTTTTCGGGCAAAGGACTGATACTGGGAGGAAGCCACAGCCCGAATTACAATGTAAAGGACAGCTTGGTAGGCGACCTTTCTGCCATCCTGATACAAAACATCAACCCGCTGGTGAACCTTATCCGCGTGCCCAGCAAGGAAATTGCCCTGCTAAGCGAATTTGAAGAAAAGGTGGAACGCATTGCCGAAACTACCATCCATGAAAACGTGACGAACCTTTCGGGAGTACCCTCGTGGATGCTTGCCGTCATCAAGCGCATTCTGGAGAAAACCGGCGCCAAACATCTCAACGAAGTCTGGCCCAACCTGGAAGTATTCTTCCACGGAGGAGTATGCTTCACACCTTACCGTGAACAATATAAACAGCTCATCCCGTCCGACAAGATGCACTACATGGAGACCTACAACGCCAGCGAAGGTTTCTTTGGCTTGCAAAACGACCTGTCCGACCCTGCAATGCTTCTGATGATAGACTACGATGTATTTTACGAATTCATCCCACTGGAAGAAATAGACAATCCGCATCCCACCATCGTACCCTTGACTGGCATAGAAACGGGACGTAACTATGCCATCGTCATCAGTACTTCGTGCGGCTTATGGCGGTATATCCTGGGTGACACGGTAAAGTTTACCCAAAAAGACCCGTATAAATTCATCATTTCCGGACGTACCAAGCATTTCATCAATGCTTTCGGCGAGGAACTGATGGTGGACAATGCCGAAAAAGGACTCGCCAAGGCATGTGACGCTACAGGTGCGCAAGTCCTGGAGTACTCGGCAGCTCCGGTCTTTATGGACGCCAATGCCAAATGCCGCCACCAATGGCTGATTGAGTTCAGCGTGATGCCCGACTCGCTGGATAAGTTCCGTCACGTGCTCGACCGCTCTTTGCAGGAAATCAATTCCGACTATGAAGCCAAACGGCATAAAGACATCACTTTACAGGAACTGGAAATCATCGTGGCACGCCCCAACTTGTTCCACGACTGGTTAAAGCAAAAAGGAAAGCTGGGAGGACAACACAAGGTACCCCGCCTGAGCAACAACCGCGACTATATAGAAGAAATGTTGAAACTTAATTCGTAAACTTATTGCATGAAGCCCATACCCAAATACCTTGCCCTGTTACTGATTATCATCGGATTTTACGCCTGTGCCAGCACGGGTTCGCCCGATGGAGGTCCTTACGATGAAGAGCCTCCCAAGTTTGTACGTGCCACACCGGCTCCGAATGCCATCAATAACACCCGTAAGAATGTATCCATCGAATTCGATGAATTCATCAATTTGGAAAATGCTTCGGAAAAAGTCATCATCTCTCCCCCACAGCGCGAACAACCCGAAGTAAAAACCAGCGGGAAACGGGTCGTGGTGAAGTTTATCGACTCACTGGTGGCAAATACTACGTATACCATTGACTTCGGAGATGCCATTGTAGACAACAACGAAGGCAATCCGTTGGGACTATTCTCGTATGCCTTTTCTACCGGCCCCGAAATAGATACCATGGCGGTATCGGGCACCGTGCTCAATGCCGAAAACCTGGAACCTATAAAAGGTATACAGGTTGGATTACATAAGAATTTGAACGACACCGCTTTCACCAAGCTCCCGTTCGACCGTATATCGCGCACCGACAGCCGCGGACAGTTCACCATCCGGGGAATCGCACCGGGCAAATACCGCATTTATGCCTTGCAGGACGGAAACCAGAACTATATGTACGACTCAAAGACCGAAACCGTGGCATGGTCCGACTCACTCATTATCCCAAGTATGGCACCTGCTTTACGTCACGACACAGTATGGAACGAAATCGATACTACACACATCGATACCATATACGAAGTACATTATACCCGCTTTATGCCCGATGACATCATGATGCGTGCCTTTAAGCAGGAAAGTTCATTACAATACCTTGCCAAGAGCGAACGTCCAGACACCAAGAAATTCGCTCTTTATTTCAGTGCGAAAGCCGACACCCTGCCCACATTGAGAGGACTGGACTTCGACGAGAAACAGCTCATCGTGGAAGCAAACCAACGGAACGACAGCATCACCTATTGGGTGAAAGACACTACGTTATGCGAGCGCGACACCCTGACCATCGAACTGAAGTATCTGGAAACTGATACATTAGGAAAACTGGTACCCACTACCGACACCCTGCGTATGATAAATAAGATTCCGCGTGAACGCCGTCTGGCAATGAAAAAAGAAGCTGACGAAAAAGCAGAAAAAGAACGCAAGAAGAAAGAAAAGAAAGGTGATACCATCGTAGTGGAAACTCCATTCCTCACCATGAACGTAGACGCGCCTTCTGAACTGGATATCAACCGTAACATCGTCTTGAGTTTTGAAGAGCCGGTGGAAAACATCGACACAACGGCTATCCACATGCAGACGATGGTAGACTCGGTATGGCAAGACACACCTTTCATTTTTATGGCCGACACCATCGCTCCAAGGCGTTATGAAATACTTGCCAATTGGCAACCCGGACAAGAATACCAGCTTACCATAGATTCACTCGGCTTCAAAGGTATCTACGGACTTTATACCAACAAAGTGGAAAATAAGCTGAAAGTAAAGACCACTGATGCATACGGCACGCTCTACCTCAATATTGTGGGAGCCGGACCGCATGCCATCGTACAACTATTAAACAACAGCGATGCAGTAATACGCCAGCAACCTGTTTCCGAAAAAAACACGTGCGACTTTTACTTCCTGCAACCCGGAACGAAATATTACATCCGCTTGTTTAATGATACAAACAACAATGGCAAATGGGATACAGGAAACTACGACAAGAAACTGCAACCTGAAGAGGTATTCTATTTCCCGAAAACCTGGGAAATGAAAGCAAATTTCGAGTTTGAAGAAACCTGGAACATTCATGCTATTCCGCTCGACAAGCAAAAACCAAACGAAATAAAGAAACAGAAACCCGACGAAGCAAAAAAAATTAAAGACCGAAATAAAGAAAGAGCCAAAAACCTAGGACGAACATGATAAAGAAAATCTTACTCTGCCTGTGCTTGCTGACAGGAAGCCTGGCGATAAAAGCCCAATGCGGTGCCGTAAACAATGCCATCCAGCCGGGTGAAACATTGCATTATGAACTGAAGTTCAACTGGAAATTCATCTGGTTCAACGTGGGTTGGGCAAAAATGAGTGTCAACGAAGCCACCTACAACGGACGATCCTGCTTGCGTACCGATTTGAACTCTTATACGAATAAAAGATTCGACCGATGGTTCAAGATGCGTGATACGCTGACCTGTATCACCAGCCAACAGTTGGAACCGCTCTATTTCCGTAAAGGAGCCGAAGAAGGAAAGCGATACACCGTAGACGAAGTGAAATTCAGTTATAAGAATGGAAAGTGCATCGTTGACCAACAACGCACCCTACGAGGCGTCACTACCCCCAAGCACGATGAAATGGATGTCTGTGTCTACGACATGTTGAGCATCCTGCTGCAGGCACGCTCGTACGACCCTACCGACTACAAAGTAGGCATGAAAATCCTCTTTTCAATGGCTACCGGAAAAGCAGTGGAAAAACAGACCCTTATTTACCGGGGCAAGGAAAACTTCACATCAGAAAACGGCACGACTTACCGTTGCCTGGTATTCTCATTGGTAGAATATGTCGACAATAAGGAAAAAGAAGTCATTACTTTCTTCGTCACCGATGACCTGAATCACCTGCCCGTACGGCTTGACATGTATCTTAATTTCGGTTCGGCAAAAGCCTTCCTGACCGAAATAAAAGGAAACCGTCATCCGTTGACATCCATTGTAAAAAAATAAAATATGAATACGAATATCCACAATTAGCCAATACCCTGAAAACGAAGATATACTGCATAAGCCATTCCAGTTAACTGCTATAGCCTACGAAGATAACTGAAACGGCAAAGTAAGTATATATTCATTTTGCACACCATTATTCTGGCTAATTGCGGACATTCACATGTCTATTAGGACATAAAGCGGTAGAGACATAGCAGACGCAACATTTTCTTCTTATTCTTAAACATTGGTTTGCTACAATTCTACACCGATTTCCCATCAAATCACATACTTCCAACCTACTTTAAAAGCAAAATTGTTCTATCAAAAAATCATCTACACTCTCAAAATATCCCAATTTTGCTTTAAATCCCTAAGAATAAACAGGTTATCAAACTGTTCTTTTTTTTCTAAAATGTGTTCGTTTACACAACTTTTTCGGTAATTTTGCACCGAATTAACTTATACAATCAGAAATATGACAAACAGAGGTTTAAAAATTAACACACTTCGAGGACTATTCGCATTGTCCCTGTTAGGCATTACCGCATGTGTCGACAATGCTTACGACTTGAGCAAAGACGTAGACATGACCATTACGGTAGGCGGAGAGAACTTAAGCATTCCGGGAAGCAACACAGACCTGATCACGCTGGAAAAGATTTTCGACCTTGCTCCGGAAAGCGATGTGAAAGCCGATGCTAACGGCAACTACGCACTGACCATGAGCGGAGAAGGCTCTGAATCATCGGTCAATGTGGAAAACGTAACCATTGAAGGAAGCGAAATCGAAACCGACCCTTCTACTACAGAACTGAACTTTCAATACGTCCCGTACCAAAAAGCGGAAGCTGACGTAGATGACTACACTTCATTTAATGTAAACAAGACCGATGTAACCGAGGACGTTGACTCACTTTACTATGCCAACGTCACGTCAATGTCTTCTTTAGACTTGACCTTCAACGGAAGCGCGAGCCAGCTGCATCTGTCGAAAGACTTCACCGTCACCTTCCCCGAATACATGACCATCCGTTGTGATGGAGACACACGCTTTCAGGCAGAAGGCAATACGATTACGTTCACCGAAGATGTACACATCAGCAGAGGAAGCCGTTTGTCTATTCCTGTGTCGGTAACTGCTATCGACTTCAAGCAAATGCCTGACGGCGAAGGATTGGTAGAACGAGGCCACTTGGTTATCCGTGGAGACATCCCCGTAAAAGGACAAGCCTACCTGCTTGCCGAAGACTTCCTCACACATCAGGACGTACAACTGAAGCTGAATACGGAAATCAATATCGGCAATATCGAGTTAACCGAAGTCACCGCCGTTGTCGACCCGCAAATCGATATCACCATCGACCCTGTCATGGTAAACGAACTTCCCGACTTCTTGCAAGACAATGAAGTGGAAATCGACATGACCGACCCGAAAATCTTTTTGTATGTCACCAACGAATCTCCGGTAGCCGTAAACTTCTCGGCAGACATGATACCTTATAAGGACGGACAGGCTCAACACACCGTCATTTTGGGCGATAAGCCGAATGGTACCGAGCCTATCATCATCCCGGCAAACAAGACCGACTATGTCATCTGCCTGCATCGCCTGGAAGATGCAGCCGGCATCGAAGCCGACCAAATCATCACCGTTCCCGACCTGAACAACCTGGTGGCTAAAATCCCCGATGAAATCCGCACGGAAAACATCGAAGCGACAGCCATACAAACCCCTATCACCCTGGAACTGGGCAGAGACTATAACGTAAAGACCGATTATAATGTAGTGGCACCGTTGCAATTCAACGACCAGACCCGAATTGTCTACAACGACCAGATGGATGACTGGAACAGCGACATGGAAGACATCGACGCACGCCATGCCGAGATCTCGCTCACCGCTACGAATACCATCCCCTTGGGTATGACCATGACCGCTGACGCCATCGACCCCGACGGCAATGTGCTAAACGACATTACAGCTACCGTAGAAGGCGAAATCAGTGCCGGGACACCTGACGCTCCTACTACAAGTACACTGACTATCCGTCTGGAATCGAAAGCCGACGGGGCGTTGAAGAACATGGATGGCATCGCCTACCGGGTAGAAGCATCGGTTCCGACCGAAGTGCAAGGCATTACATTGAACGAAAGCCAAAGCTTGAAACTCGACAATGTAATCATCACCGTGAAAGGCGGAGTGACCGTAGACTTAAATTAATCAAAAACAGGTATTCATCATTATCGAACAGAAATTTATGAAAAAACTATATAAACTTTTCACCGCAGCCCTCCTGGCAGGTTCTTGCCTGACGGCTTCGGCACAGGCTTTACGCTCGGGATATTTCCTCGAAGGCTATAGCTTCCGCCACCAGCTTAACCCGGCTTTCTCTGCCGAACGCAATTACATCAGCATCCCTGCACTGGGTAATATCAATATTGGTACGCAAGGAAATATCGGAGTGGGACATTTCCTTTATCCGCAAAACGACCAACTGATTACGTTCATGCACTCCAGCATCAACGGACAAGACTTCTTAGGCGAACTGAAAGACAAAAACCGTCTCAGCGCCAATATCAACATGACGTTGCTCGCAGCCGGATTCCATGCATGGGGCGGATTTAATACGGTAGACATCAACTTGCGTTCAAATACAAGCATGAACCTTCCGTACGACTTGTTCGCCTTTATGAAAATGGGTATGACAGGAAGTGAGACACACTATGATATAGGTGACTTGGGCATCCAGTCGAACAATTACATAGAACTGGCATTCGGACACTCACGCAAGATTAACGACAAACTCAACGTGGGCGGTAAATTAAAGTTCCTGTTGGGTGCCGCCAACCTCAGCCTGAAAATGACCGATATGGATGTCACCTTGAGCCAAGACAAATGGATGGTAAAAGCCAATGGTGAGATGAGTGCTTCATTGAAAGGCCTGACTATGCCTACGAAAGCCGAAAGCGGAAGAAACGTTGACAATGCCAGCCAACGTGACTTGATAGACTGGGACAATATGGACGTAGACAGCCCGGGACTGAGCGGTTTCGGTATGGCTATCGACTTGGGTGCTACCTATAAGGTGATGGACGACTTGACCGTATCTGCCGCATTGCTCGATTTCGGCTTCATGTCATGGAACAATACGATTAAAGCAGCTACCAGCAACGCTCCGTGGGAATTCGACGGATTCCAAAACATCGCGGTCGACTCTGAACTGGGCGACGATGACCCCAACTCATTGGAAAGCCAACTGGACGCTATCGGAAAAGACCTGGAAGACTATGCCAGCTTCCACCGTACGGAAAACGGAGTGAAACGTACCGCCATGCTGGGCGCCACACTGAATATTGGTGCGGAATATGCGTTCCCTCTTTACAAGAAACTCCATTTCGGTTTCTTGTCGTCTACACGCATCAACGGCAAGTATAGCTGGTCGGAAGGACGTATCTCGGCAAACGTAGCACCCATCAAATGGTTTGATGCCGGTGTCAACTATGCGATTTCTTCATTCGGCTCTTCATTCGGATGGTTGCTGAACTTTCATCCACGTGGATTCAACTTCTTCATTGGTATGGACCACCTGATGGGTAAAGTCACCCCGCAGTTCATCCCTGTCAAGAGCGGAAATATGAACGTCAGCTTAGGCTTTAACGTAACTTTTGGAGATCGGAAATGACCTGAAAGGAAATGAACAAATTCTGATTAATGAATACCTGCAATTTACAGGAATAAAAAAAGAGGGGGTGCATGGACATTCCCTCTTTTTCGTTATATGGTTTCTTTATTTAAACAGCATCAAAATGTGCATTTTGTTGATGCTATCATAGAGAACCCAGACCACACAAGAATACACAGAGAAACACAGAAGAATAGGTCAATAAACAATATGCTAATGTGAAAATAAATTAGCACATTGCCCTATTATTCATTGGCACATTAAAATAGAATCTGTATCCGTCCTTTCTGTGTTCCATTAAAATGCACAATTTCATACCGCGCAGGTATAACATCAAAATAGGTTCATCCGCTGTAAGATTATTAATCTTCAGGCTGCAAGATTATTAATCTTACAAGCGGAAGATTAATAATCTTACACCAGACGAAGTTATCCGCGCTAATCTGCGTTTCAGTCAATCAAATTGCTTTAATCTGTGGTGGAAACCTTACTTGTTCAGCCTCCAGGTAAACCCGTCTTTTGTATCTTTTACCTCGAAACCTAATGCAGCAAGGCTATCGCGAATCTTATCACTTGTTGCCCAGTCTTTGTTGGCTTTGGCTTTCATGCGTTCTTCCAGCAACATGTCTACCACCTTGCTGAAGGCTTCCTCGCGGGCGGCATTGTTCTCACCTTCTGCCTTCAATCCCAGAATATCGAACGCGAACAGGTGGAATACGCTCTTCAGTTCCTCCAAGTCGGCGGCACTGATGGTCGCTTTCTTATCCAGTACGGTGTTGATCATGCGGATGCCGTCGAAGAGGTGCGAGATGACAATCGGTGTGTTCAGGTCATCGTTCATCGCTTCGTAGCATTTCTCACGCAAGCCGGCAGGCTCGATGCCTGAAGTAGAAGCGGACGGCGTGATGCGCTCGAGGTTCTTGATGCCTTCCAGCAGGCGTTCCAAGCCCTTCTCGGCTGCTTGCAGGGCTTCGTTGCTGAAGTCCACCGTGCTGCGGTAATGCGCTTGCAGGATGAAAAAACGGATGGTCATCGGCGAATACGCTTGGGCAAGGAGCTTGTTCGAGCCGGTAAAGAACTCTTCGAGCGTAATGAAATTACCCAACGATTTGCCCATCTTCTGCCCGTTGATGGTAATCATGTTGTTGTGCATCCAATAGCGTACCATGGGATGTCCTTCGGAAGCCACGGCTTGCGCGATTTCGCATTCGTGGTGCGGGAAGATAAGGTCCATGCCTCCTCCGTGTATATCGAATGTCTCGCCCAGATACTTGCGTCCCATCGCGGTACATTCGCAGTGCCAGCCGGGGAAACCGTCGCTCCATGGCGAAGGCCAGCGCATGATGTGTTCGGGCTGGGCACATTTCCACAGGGCGAAATCGGCCGGGTTATGCTTTTCCTGCTGCCCGTCCAGTTCGCGGGTGGTATTGATGACATCATCCAGGTTGCGTCCCGAAAGCACGCCATAATGGTGGTCTTTGTTGTATTTTGCCACATCGAAGTACACCGAACCTTGGCTTTCGTAGGCATATCCGTTTTTCAGGATTTCCTCTACCAGCTTGATTTGCTCGATGATGTGTCCCGAAGCGTGCGGCTCGATGCTGGGTGGAAGCACATTGAGGGCTTCCATCGCCTTGTGGTAGCGGAGCAGGTAATACTGCACCACCTCCATCGGCTCCAGCTGTTCCAGCCGTGCTTTCTTGGCAATTTTGTCTTCTCCTTCATCGGCATCGTGCTCCAGATGGCCCACATCGGTAATGTTGCGCACATAACGCACTTTATAGCCCAGATGTTGCAGGTAACGGAACAGGATATCAAAGGTAATGGCAGGACGTGCGTGTCCCAAATGAGGGTCTCCATAAACAGTAGGACCGCATACATACATTCCCACATGAGGAGCGTGTAAAGGAACAAACGATTCCTTCCGGCGGTTCAACGTATTGTAAATAACCAGTTTATTTTCCATATTTCTAGCTTTATTAAGGCCACAAAAATAACGAAAAAGAAAATAGATACCAAAGAAAAAAACAGGATTCGTTCAAAGACATTTTTTACACATGCTGCCGCACCAGCTTCTCAATCACCTCCGGATAATAGCGGTACTCCAACTGATGCACACGTGCAGCCAAACGTTCGGGCGTATCATCAGGCAACACTTCGCATCGTGCCTGAAAGATATAATCCCCCTCGTCATAACGTTCGTTGACATATTGTATCGTTATGCCGCTTTCCTTTTCTCCTGCCGCCAACACTGCTTCATGTACATGCATGCCATACATGCCTTTCCCACCGAACTTAGGCAACAACGATGGATGGATGTTTACAATACGGCAGGGCCAAACCCGCAAAATATCTTCTGGAATACGCAACAAAAAGCCGGCAAGTACAATAAAATCAACTTCATACCCGCGTAGCACTTCCAGCGCCTCTCCCGAAGCAAATCCGGCAGAAGTCACCACCCGGCACGGCACTCCCAACCGTTCGGCACGTTTGATAACTCCAGCAGTAGTACGTGATGCAATGACAATTTCTACGCTTACTTCCTCTTTCTCTTCAAAATAACGGATGATCCGCTCGGCATTCGTTCCTTCACCCGATGCCAAAATTGCTATTTTCTTCATATTTTTACCTGTTTTCGTGCACAGAATATATAAAAATGTGCAAAGAGAATGCATTTATTTGCCCGAATATTTGTATAGAACGAGAAATATTTATTCCTTTGCACCGAAAATTAAACAAAATTATTCTATTTATAAACTTAAAACAAGAAAATTATGTCTGAAATCGCATCAAAAGTACAGAAAATCATCGTTGATAAACTGGGTGTAGAAGAATCAGAAGTTACTCCGACCGCTAGCTTTACTAACGATTTGGGTGCAGACTCTTTGGATACTGTAGAACTGATCATGGAATTCGAAAAAGAATTCGGTATTTCTATTCCTGACGACCAGGCAGAAAAAATCCAGACTGTAGGAGACGCTATCTCTTATATCGAAGCTAACGCAAAATAAGTAATTCTGTTTATGGAATTAAAAAGAGTAGTAGTAACAGGTCTTGGTGCAATTACTCCGGTAGGAAATACGGTTCCAGACTTTTGGAACAACCTGCTGAACGGAGTAAGCGGAGCAGGACCTATTACTCATTTTGATGCATCCAAATTCAAGACTCAGTTCGCTTGTGAGGTAAAAAACTTCAATGCCACTGATTTCATCGACCGCAAAGAAGCCCGTAAAATGGACTTATATACCCAGTATGCGGTAGTAGCAGCCAAAGAAGCAGTAACTGATGCGGGTCTTGATGTGGAAAAAGAAGACTTGAACAAAATCGGAGTCATCCTGGGCGTAGGTATCGGAGGTATACATACGTTCGAAGAAGAAGTAGCCGGATACGAAAAGACCAAAGATACCATCGGTCCTAAATTCAATCCGTTCTTTATTCCTAAAATGATTGCCGACATCGCTTCCGGACAGATTTCTATCATGTACGGATTCCACGGACCGAACTTTACCACGACTTCTGCATGCGCTTCTTCTTCGAATGCCATCGCAGACGCGTTCAATTATATCCGCTTGGGCAAAGCCAACATCATCGTGACCGGTGGTGCCGAAGCTGCTATCTTCCCTGCTGGTGTAGGAGGTTTCAATGCCATGCATGCCCTTTCTACCCGCAACGATGACCCGCAACGTGCCTCACGTCCGTTCAGCGGAAGCCGTGACGGTTTTGTCATGGGTGAAGGTGCAGGATGCCTGATTCTGGAAGAGCTGGAACATGCCAAAGCACGCGGAGCCAAGATTTATGCGGAACTTGCCGGCGTAGGCGCTTCGGCAGATGCTTATCACCTGACAGCTTCCCATCCTGAAGGATTAGGAGCCAAACTGGTGATGATGAACGCATTGGAAGATGCCGGTATGAAACCGGAAGATATCGACTATATCAATGTACACGGGACTTCTACCCCTGTAGGCGATGTTTCTGAAGTGAAAGCCATCAAAGACGTGTTCGGAGAACATGCCTACAAACTGAACATCAGTTCTACCAAATCCATGACCGGACACCTGCTGGGCGCAACCGGAGGAGTAGAAGCCATCGCCTGCGTACTGTCTGTTAAGAATGACATTGTACCCCCGACCATCAACCACGAAGAAGGAGATAACGATGAAAACATCGACTATACCCTGAACTTTACTTTCAACAAGGCACAGGAACGTACCGTCCGTGCAGCCTTGAGCAATACATTTGGTTTCGGTGGACACAATGCATGTGTAATCATTAAAAAATACACTGAATAAACTGTGTTTGGCAATATAACAGATAAGATAAGACTCCTCTTCCGCAAGGACAAGGAGCCTTATCTTTGTTTTTACCGAATGACCGGATTCTATCCGCGGAACATTGACATCTACAAACAAGCATTGCTGCATAAATCGTCTTCCATCAAAAACGAGAAAGGACGTGTGCTGAACAACGAACGACTGGAGTTCTTGGGTGATGCCATTCTGGATGCCGTGGTAGCTGATATTGTATACAAAAAGTTTGAAGGTAAGCGCGAAGGATTTCTGACCAATACACGTTCGAAAATCGTACAACGGGAAACACTCAACCATGTGGCGGTACAAATCGGACTGGATAAACTGGTAAAGTTCACCACCCGCCAATCTTCTCACAACAGTTATATGTGTGGCAATGCTTTCGAAGCTCTGATTGGTGCACTATATCTGGACCGGGGCTATCGCGCCTGTAAGAAGTTTATGGAAGAACGCATCATCAACCAATATTTGAATCTGGACAAAATTTCACGCAAAGAAGTCAATTTCAAGTCTAAGCTTATTGAGTGGAGCCAGAAAAACAAGTTCGAAGTAACCTTCAAACTGGTCAATCAGTCGGTAGACGAAGAACAAAACCCCGTGTTCAACACACAAATATTGGTAGAAGGTATTCCTGCCGGAAACGGGAAAGGATATTCCAAAAAAGAATCACAGCAAGAAGCTGCCCACGAGACCCTGCAGAAAATAAAGAATGACCCTCAATTCATAGATGCGATTTTTGCATCAAAAGCCGAAAGAGAGAAAGACACAGAACCGGTGTATACAGAAGATTCTCCCAGCGTAATGGAGACCAACGAGGATCAAACCATTGATGTCCGGGAAGAACTCATAACAGAACGCTATGATGATACGGAACGCATCATAGCAGAAGCGGAAGAAGCCGCATTCAAAGAAGAAATTCAAGAAAAGACATCAGCCGATTCCGAAGAGGAACGTATATAGATTCATCGGCCTACGGATATATCATCATCACTTCATGAAGATATATCCGTAAGCCGATGAAAGCTATATCAATCCAACCTCTACAACGGCTTATACTCTACAAAAGCCTCCATCGCCTCGTAGCAGGCAAGCCCTAATTTATCGTAAAGCGAAGCGGTGCCACGGTTGCGGTCCTCGCTGCGTTGCCAGAAGAGGCGCTCGTCATTGCCCAAGAACGGTGCACTCTCCATCTGAGACTGGTGCTTCAGGATGGAATTCCGTTTCGCACGAAGCTCTTCGGGACTGAACGGCACAGCCATCTCGATGTTCTCGATTTCCCATTCCGCCCATGCCCCGCG
>NZ_NFKD01000043.1:0-40717 GCF_002160215.1 Bacteroides sp. An19
GAGAAATAAATTTTATGTCCTCCTGATCCCGGATAATGAACCACGACTTTGATGTTGCGTTTCATTGCCTTTGAATAGGCTTTGACTGAGTAAGCCTTTCCTCCTTCAATGTCGAGAATTTCGCAACGCTGAAGGTCGAGTTTCTCAAAAACAATCTTCTCGCCTTTGATGCGCGGCCGTCCCCGTTTGCCAGTGCGGACACCGTCATGTGCATACCACAAGGCGGCATCGTCACGCAGGCGGCTGATGACATGGAATCCCAGCAGGCAGGCTTCACCCACGAACTTCGCCTTTGAGAACCATGCGTCTGCAACGACATAACGTGTTATGCGAAGCAGCTTGTCCTTGTGTTTGCGGAGCACGTCAAGATACCAGTCCACAAGGTTGTAATCTTCGCCCTGCTTTTCCAGATACGTCTTGTCCGGTGTCTGCTCCGCACGTAGCATCATACAGTCCCGGCAGTCAATGTCAATAATGCCGATACCGAGAATTTCCAATCCCCGTTTCATCGCAGAAGCACATCCCGACCAGAACTTGCCGATATAAGGAGTCTTCTTTCCCGACTTTGAAATATAGCTTGCGTCTATGGCAATGGCTTTCCTGGAACTTTCTCCAAACCGCTGCCGCATAAGGAAGAGATTGAACTGCATCCAGTCAAACTGACGTTCGAACAACTGCCGGAAGCGTTGTTCCGAGCTGTCCGAGTAACGGCCCATTTGGGTGAAATTTATCTTTCTTGGCAGTACCATATACAAAATCATGAGTTGGATGAATGCTGTTTTAAAACTTTTGCGTAACTTTACCGAGCAATTTTTCAAAGCATCGGTTACGATTTCCTCATATTGGTCAAGTGCTGTTTTGTTCATTGCTTTAATGTGTGGTAGGATACCATTAAAGGTAATGAAAATCAGCCACTTGACCTATTTTATTCTGCTAAACTTTATTAATTAACTTGTTTGTTGTCAACGGATTAGATGTTAATTTAACGAAGTATTATTATTAGTGAAGGAGCGATTACTAAAATACGAATAGCCTAAAATACGAATAGTAGTATATTAGTAAAATAGTACCTACTAACTGTAGTATTTACGAAAAATAGTATTAACTTTGTAGTCAGTAAGGACAACTGAATATGACAAGAATCATTGCAATACTCAACCACAAGGGCGGGGTCGGGAAAACAACAACCGCCGTCAATCTGGCGGCAGCCCTGCAACGTATGAAAAAACGGGTACTGGCCATAGATATGGACGGACAGGCCAACCTGACCGAATCATTCGGTCTGTCGATAGAGGAAGAACGCACCGTTTACGGGGCGATGACCGGTGAATACCCTTTGCCATTGGTAAAGACAGAAAGCGGAGTGACAGTCTCGCCATCCTGTCTTGACCTCTCAGCGGCGGAATCCGAGCTTATCAGCGAACCGGGGCGTGAGCTGATATTGAAAGGGCTGATAGCCAAGTTGCCCGACAAGCCGAAATTCGACTATATCATTATAGACTGCCCTCCATCCCTGGGGCTGCTTACGCTGAACGCACTCACCGCCTCTGACTATCTGGTCATTCCGGTGCAGGCGCAATTCCTTGCCATGCGGGGTATGGCCAAGATTATGAGCGTGGTCGGCATCGTGCAGGAGCGTCTGAATCCCGCCCTCCGTGTGGGCGGGATTGTCATCACCCAGTTCAACCGGCGGAAGACCCTGAATAAAAGCGTATCCGAACTTATCAAGGAATCATTCTGCAAACAGGTGTTTGATACTGTTATCCGGGATAATGTCTCATTGGCCGAAGCTCCGATTAAAGGTATGAGTATCTTTGAGTACAGCAATAATTCCAATGGTGCGAAAGACTATATGTCGCTGGCCGGGGAAATAATGAAGAAACTAAAATAAACGGTTATGGGCAAAAGTGATTTATTGAAAGACAGCATGAAAGGCGGACTGGACGGACTGCTTTCCCCGACGACGAAGAGCCGCACGGAAAAACCGGCGGGGGCTGCTCCCGGCAAGAAAGAGCCGGCCGTCCACTGTAATTTTGTAATGGACAAGAGCATCCATACCCGGATGAAATACCTTGCCATTGAAAAGGGCATGTCTCTGAAAGAGATTGTGAACGAAGCCATGCGTGAATATCTGGAAAGGAACGGGAAATGACAAGCCCGCATCGCCGTGCATCCACACCGGACGCACGGCAATGCGGAAAAGCCCTACCGTCCCCTGCGGAACGGCACGTGTTCCTCTGCCGACGCTTCCACCGGCACCCTTTCCTCGTGGGCCACTTCCAGTGTGTTCCCGTCACCGTCAGCATCCATCAGGTCAGGCTTCGCCTCAATGCGCTCCTGTACGGCCTCGATTCGCTGCGAAATCATCGAGGTTGCCCTTTTCACGTCGAACAAGGTCGTCTTCAGGAACTCCGGCGACTCCTGCAAGCTGCCCAGCCACGATTTCAGGTAAGCAGCCGATTCCTCTTTTACGTGCTTGGCCATGCCATAGCGCGAAGCTAACATCGCACTGCCCAATTCTGCCACCAGCTCCTCCCTTGCATACTCATCCGACCCGAACGCGGTGGGTTTCAAACGGTTCAACCGGCTTTCATGCCCCGAACTATGGGTCATTTCATGCAGCATGGTGCCGTAATAGGATTCCCCGTCCACGAACTGCGCCTTTTCAGGAATGACTATCTCGTCCTTGCTGATACTGTAATACGCCCGGTCTTGGTGCATGGGGCGGATGGGGCATACCCACAAGCCTTTGTCAACCATCTCGTCCAGCGGGGCGAACGAGAAAGTCTTACCCTCCAGTTTCCCGGGCGGTTTCAGCTCATTGGCCGAACGTATCTTCTCGTACAGTTCCGGCCTTGCTTCCCGGAGGTTGGTCTGGTCCACATTGAACACGTTATATACGTTCATCTTCGGATAGACATTGTACCGCTGCCTCTCCTCGTCTGACAGCCGTTTGTAATCGTCATACTTTATTTTCTCCTTCGTTTCCTTGTCCACCACGGTAAAGGTGGTGATGAAAACCGGGAAGGCTTTCTCGCCTTTCTGCACGGACACCAAAGGCAGCCTTTCGCCGTTTCCGTCCACCAAAGGCTGCCGCGAGCCGTCCTTCTTCTTGCTGTAATTGAGTGACAATGCAGCATCAAAGGTGCAGAACACAGGGATTTCGTAGCCTTGTTTTTCACATTCCAAAGCCAACATGAGGGCATTCATCCCGTTGTACTCCCTGCCCGAAAGGTTCTTCGGCCATTTCATCATATCCTCGGTGAACCAAGGCTTCGACCAGTCCTTTTGCAGGGTGGATATTTTCTCAATCATCAGTTCGGTAAACCTTTCCAACGCCCGGTCTTCAGCTGACGGGCCGTCCCTGTGGTAATCATTCTTCTTCGCCATTTCTACTCCTGTGTCCGGTTATGGTTCTCCTGTTTTACCCATTCATTTAATTCTTCCACCCTGCAGCCGATATTGATTTTGTCCAGATAGGCCGACAGTTCCAGTTTCCCCTTGGCAATGACACCCGATCTGGGTGCCAGGAACGCCTCCTTTTCGGCCGAGAAGCGGATAAAGCGCACCCATGTGAAAGCGAACGTCTCACCGTCCTTTTCAGTGCTGAATGCTGAAAACACAAGATACTTGCAGCCTTTCTTGTCGGTCTTTTCCTCCACCTGCCTGCCGACGGTTCCCCTGAACTCGATACTGCCCGTGATGGCATCCTTGTCCTGTGAGGTGGAGGTATCCAAGGTATCGGCATGGAAATTTAGGTACATGGCTTCTCCACGTTTGCGGAAGGTGAGCGTGCCTTGCATCCCGATCCTTGCACCGACGGTAATCGGGGCGGTTCCCTGTCCATCCATTGACACAGACACTTCCACTTGTTTGCCGGCACCCGATTTGGCCGGAATGGTTGTCTTGACGGTGAAACAAGTGAATTCACGCCCGTCCGAACTCGTGCGCACGGTCGCCGGACGGCTGACCGTACCGTTGATGGTTACATTGCATTTGATCATGATTTACGTATTTTATAATGATACATCAATTCTCGTTTATCTTATTTGCAGGCTTTCGTCTTGCCGGTTCTTCTGTTCCAGCTCCTGCTCGTAGTTCTGCGACATCTGACCGGAGAGGGCCACGCCGTTCACCAGCGATGCCACCTGCCTGCGTTTTTCTTCTGCTGTCAGATTTTTATCCGCAAGGACAAGTGAAAGCCGGTTCATCTCCGTTGCGGTCAGTTCATGGGTAAAACTTCCGCTTCCGTTGTCGATATGCAGCAAGGGACGGCCTCCGTCCTGTATTTCCAGCTCGCACTCCTTGAGGGAGGGGACAAGCCGTGTCAAGTCTATCCGTCGTTCCAATGCCGCTTCCGTCGCCTGCCGCATCCGTTCTTCCTTGTTGTCAATCTGCAAGGCCAGTGCCATAAGCGAGGTGAACATCGTGACGGCCATTTCCACTACAGGGTCTGTTCCGTAACTCTGACGGACGCCGCTGTCCTCCGAGGAAAGCAGTTTTTTCATCCATTCTTCCGGCGACAGTTCCGTGTTTACGGCCTGTCCGTCAGTATCCTTGTATTTGGCCAGCATGTCCTTACCCTCATGCAGCAGTTGCAGGCTGATGTTTCCTTTTTGCGCAATTTCAGCCAGATAGGCTGCAGGGTCGATACTCCGTTTGGTGCCGTCAGTATGGATTTGCACCACTTCCATACGGAGACTGTCTCCCGAAACACCGACTGCCTGTCCGGCATCGACCGTATCGCCGGCTTTGACCTTGACGGAGGCAAGGTTCTTGTAACAGACCTGGTAAGCCGTCCCGTCATCACGTGCATATTCCACGGCGACGGATTTCCCGTCCGGAGCGACGGACACGACCTTGCCCTTGTTTTCCGTGGCCAGCACGGATTCATGGTCTGCCTGCAGGCCTATATCTTTCTGTGTGCCGAACGGCACCGTTACCATAAGGAATTCCTGCCGTTCCAACGGGAAGGCGTAACCGGATGACTCAAGGGCGGGAAGCTCTTCCCTGTTCTCGCCCGGTACATGCCCTTGC
This sequence comes from Bacteroides sp. An19, assembly GCF_002160215.1. Lineage (NCBI taxonomy): Bacteria > Pseudomonadati > Bacteroidota > Bacteroidia > Bacteroidales > Bacteroidaceae > Bacteroides > Bacteroides sp. An19. Next base: position 5,038 of record NZ_NFKD01000043.1, read on the forward strand.
GCCCTCATTTCTTCCATCACCTGGCGGTCGTACCGGTCAAGCCCGTTCCGTTCAATGATTTTTATAAGCGAAGCGGCATAGTTCCCTCCTGTGGCATACCCGGCACGTTCCAGTCCTTTGGCCCATCCTTCATAATCGTCCGCTTCCAGACGGAAGCAGGCCGCATACCGTTTGTTTTCAAAAAGGAACCGTGAATGGTGTTCGTAGGATTCCGCTACGCTGTCATAGCTGCAGAACTTCTCGTCGGGGCGGTCATCGGTGTAGACGCCGTACTTCCCGCCGTCCTCCAGCCATTTCCGCGTGGCCTTGATGCCGAAGTGATTGTTTTCTTCCCGTGCAAGCGTGCTTTCCCCGTTGGAACTTTCCAAAATACCCTGGGCCAATGTCACCGAGGCAGGGATGCCGTAACGGCGCATCTGCTCCATCGCGTAGGACTTATATTCTTCCGCATAAATCTGGTTTTTGTTTTTTGCCATTTTCTTCTTATCTTAAATATAGTCAATACAATTATCAGCTCCGGACATTCTGTCACCTGCCACGGCCGGCACGCACTTCCTCTGTCGTATTTCCCTTTTGCCTGTTCTCCGTCATGTTGACATCCACCTGCTCGCAAATGGCTACCCGCTTCCCCGCCCGTATAAGCTTGGGCAGGTAAACATCCAGGTCAGAGAGTGCGAACGACAGCGTATCCGTTTTCTCGTTTTCCGAAGGGCCGGACACCTGACGGCTTTCAAGTCCTAAGACTTGTGATGCCGCTTCCGCATCCTGTCTGTATGCCACGTAGTTGTCATTTGTCCGGAACAACAGCAAGGCGTCCGGATGCTTCTCTTTCAGGTTCTCAAACTGTTTCAGGTAAACCGCCAAAGCCCCGTCCATCGCATTTTGCCCGGTTTGGTCCTGTTTTTCATGCTCCACAGCCGAAGGCGGTTCCTGCCGGTTTTCCTGCACCTGTTCCTGTTGCAGCACGTCAGCAAACAATCTGGCGGCAAGGCGGGTCTTGTACTCGGCCTTGTCTTCCGCCACCCACATACGTTGCCATTGCTGGGGAGTGACTTCCCGTGGCTGCACCTTCTCGATGCCGTCGATGACCGGCGCACACAGGATGCGTTCATCCCGGGTGCGGAAAATGTTCACCCTTCTGATTTTGGATAAACCGGCGGTCACTTCATCATTTCCGAACAGGTCGACCTTCAGGTGTGGCTGGTTCTTTGCCAGGGCATAATATTTGTTGGCCAGACTTCTGCGCACCTCGCCGGAGGCGGCCTGCTGCCCTTGCTTGATGGTGGAGAAGAAGCGGTTGATGTCCTCCTTGTCCGGATAGACGCTGAAGGATTCTTCCCCGTGGGGCTTGAGGTACAGCGCCCACCGCTTGTCATCGTCGCGCAGCATCTGAATGCTGTCGAACTGTACGGTGGTGGCTTTCTCTACGGCTTCAGTCACATTGACACGGGACAGGTTTTTCAGTTCCTTTCCTTCCAGCCTGGCTGTTGATACGTCCTTTCCTTCAAAGTAGCTGTCGTCAGGACGGTAACCCAACAGTCCTTCCTTGTTGTAAAACCGGACGTAGGTTGCTCCTTCTGCCCGGAGCGCACTCTCAATGCGCTGTTTGGAAAAGCCGGGTATGTTGTTGGTGATCGTCTTTGCCTGCCTTTCCGAGCGTTCTTTGGCATCCATTACCTCGTCAGGCGTCAGCCGGTATGGGCGTTTGTCCCCACCGGGTAATACCACATGGCCGCCCTCCATCGCCCCGCCTGGCAGCACCACGTCCACGATGCCGGACTGCCTGTCGCGCACGAGTACCATCTCCCTGGCGGAACGGTCGGGCAGCTCTTTCAGGCGGTCAGCTATGAAATAGCTTCCTTTGGTATTCCATTCTGAAGGCATGTACTCCCTGCAGGCATCGGCCATCTGCGCCCCGTAGGTCAGGGCTTCCGTATAGGCCAGTTCCACCACCTCCGGGTCGTTGTTCGATGTTCCGGCAAGGGCTTCCTCCACTTTTCTGTCGTAGTATTCCAGGCTGAACTTCTCCATGAAAGCCTGTTTCTCCGCCTGCGAGGGGAAGTTCCGTCCGTCCACGCCCATGCCGCCCTTGCGGATGATGTCGAGCAGAACGGCACTCTCCCGTGAATCGACCTGTGGCTTCTGCTTGTCACGCAGTTCCGTGGTGCGCCTGTGATCCCGTAAGGCGGCGTATTCTATTTTCTCTCCCTGCTCGGCTTTGCGCATCACGTTCACGGCATTGTTTACGTCCGTTTCGATAGCTTCCAGATAAGTGGGATTTTCACGTAGCTCATTCGTCCAGTAATCCACCAGGGGCAGGCTGTCCGGGGAAAGTCTGGCCGGAAGCCCGAAATCCATCATCTTCACGCCCGCAGCCAGTTCCGTCACCAGTCTCTCGAACTTCACGGCATCCTCTGACGGGGCTTTGCCTCCCTGCATCACCATGCCTTCACGTGCCAGCCTTTGCTGATGACCGGTCGCACCGGCCACTTGCCGCACCAGTTCCCGTACATAGTCCTCGTAGGTGGTGAAGTGCTTCCGGTCGGGCATATAGACAGCGTCTTTCTGCGTGTCGTAACGGGGAAATCCGGTGGCGTCCTTGCGAATGGGCACGAGATACTGCCTGACTTGGGCGGCAAACCGGTTGACGGCACTCCTTAGCTGCCTCTCTTCGGCTTTCAGGTTGCCCCTGTCGTTGATGCCGCCGCTGTTCTCCAGCAATGCTTTGTAAACATCCGGAGTGGATGCCGGCAGCGTGGTCTGGTCCACGTTGAAGAGGGTGCGGATCTCCCTTTGACGCACGCCCTTGTATTGGGCACGGTCTTCTTTTGACAGCTTGAGATAGTCTTCCCTCGACTGTATGTCATCAGGGTTATTCCGGTGTACATACTTTTCCCAGTTGTACCAGTGGAACGGTACGCCTTTTTCTCCCTGCAGCACGGATTCCCCGTGTTGCCTGGCCTCGTTGAAAGTCAGGTAACGGGCGGTCTTAAACCCGTTACGGTCAGCGTGCATCCCCAGAATGAGGGCATTGTAAGGGCTGACTTCAGGACCTTTCGGATAGAACCGCGGCGCAGTCTTCCCGGTCGGGTTCAGCCAGTATCCGCCGCTGGAGGCCGCACCGGCCAGTGCTCCTGCCAGCAGCTCTTTCTCGCGTTCAGCGGCGGCTTGTTCTTGCGGGCTTTTATCTTTCATCGTATGGAAATCTTTTAATGGATTAAATGTATGGTGTTCGTTATTTGAGCGTCATGGCTTTTTCCTTGCCGTCTTCCAATGTCCTTTCTGAAATACGGTAGTTTTCCTGTGCCATAAGCCGTGTCTCCTCATGTCTGGCAAGCACGGCATTGGCCAGCGTGTTCAAGGGCAAAGCCCCGTCACGGCAGGCTTCAGCGGCGGCTTCAGGCAGCCGGATGCTGCATGGCACACCGTCCATGTCCATGAGCAGGATGTTTCCTTGCAGCACGGGATTCGCCAGCCGCGGACTCAACGGCTCGTCGGGATATGGCTTGAACAGCCGTTTTGGGGGAGCTTCCCTGTCATCAAGCGCTTCATGTCCCGCCTTGTTCAGCAGATTCAGGCCACCCATGCCGATCAGTGTCAGTTTCAGCAGTGGGTTCTTTACGAACATTCCCAAAAGGATGGAGGCTACAGGAAGCAGGCTGTCCTTTACTCCGAATGACCGGGTATTACCTGTGAACAGTCCTATAAGCACATCGGGAAGCATGGCGATGACATATCCTAAGTTCTTGCCTATGTCTTCCATACCGTCCAGCCCGAAGGAACGCAGCAGGCCGTCCCAGCCGCTTTCGTTGGTGGTTTGCCGGGCTTCTGGTGCGGTCTCCTCCGTTTTTTCCCCCGCTTCCGGCGTTTGCTCCTGTGATTCTTCTTCGGTGCCCGTCCCGTTCTTTTCCTGTGCTTTCTTTTCCTGTGCTTCCACTTCGGCGACCGTCCTGAGGTATTCATCTTCTTGTCCCGGAGCGACAATCATCGGCACGTCCTTGTAGCGTTCATCATCCCTTTCTTCCCCGGTCATGGCGGATTGAAACGGAGAGAATCCGAAACTGCCCGGCTTCCGGCTTTGTTCGGCCATCTCTGCCCAGAACGGCTTTTTGGTGGCGATGCCCATCGGCTTGTTAAGCCGTTCATTGACGGAGAGTATATATTCGTTCTCGTAGGAGACAATACTTTTGCCTTTTTTCCGGAAGTCCGTGAACACGTTCTTTTCCGAACCGAACACGCCCCGGCTGATGCAGTCCTCTACGGTAAGGGCTTTACCGTCGTTTTTTTCCTTGCCTTCAAGGTACCATTCCACGCCGTAAGAGGCAGCTTCAAGTCCAAGATTGCCTGCCAGTCCCGCCCATGAGGCGACTCCGCCCGTTGTCACCGTATCCACGCCGAACGACACGGCTTTTCCCGCAACTTTTTCCGTGGTGGAAGGCCGGTAGGCGGCTTCGCTCCGGGCATTGATTTCCCGTTCCAGCGGGGATTCCTGCAAGGAACCGGCAAAACCGAACAGGCTGCCGTCCATACCCTTGCGCAGCACGTATTCCACGGAAGACTTGGGCATGCGGTCGGCCACCATCCGGTCTATCATCATCTGTTCCACACGATAGTCAACGTAGGCAAACGCCAAATCGCAGCCCAGCTTCTTGGACAGCCCGTCGTAGCGTTCCCTCCCGATTTCGGCCACCACGGCATTGCGCCATTCCCCCGCCAGCAGAGCCAGGTCGGACGCAAGGCCTTTCTCTCTGGTGATACGCTTACGGCACATCGCCACGTAGTCCTCCGCCGTCTTGCTGTTCCATTCACCCGTCAGGCGCAGATACTGCACGGTATCGTCGGGCATCCCCGTGACACCGCCGGTGAAACTCCGCAGCAGTCCGGCAGGGCTTGACGCGAACTCGCCGATTTCTTCCGCCTGTTTTTTCTCAAGTCCGGACTTCACCTCGCGCATGACCGGTGTCATGTACGTGTCAAAATACTTCTGCAGGCAGTATTCCACCTCGGCAAACCTTCCGCTATGTCGTATTTCCTTGCTCATGTAATGTTGAATTTCATTCGTCCTATCTCTCGCCCGGCACAGCTCAAAAGGACTTGAGTCCGAACCCGCTAAACCGAAGCGTTGAGTTGTCTGATCAGTTGTTCCCTTGTCTGTTCAATGGCATTCCGGCAGGCTTCCATCTGCTTGGGATAGTATTTCTCCAGCATCGTCTCCTTGCCGATTTCCTCTTTCAGGAAGCCCACCGCCGTCTGCCGGCTGATTTCCACTGAGGGCTCGCCCTCTTCCTTGTTGTTGAACCAGGCTTTGGTCCACCACCTGACTCCCGCTCTGTCGGGATATACCGTCACCAGCCTCGGGATGTCAAAGCTGCGCACGTCTATCTCCAGCCCTTCCAACGGATCGGTGACACCGCCGGCGGCTATGGCTTCGTCAAGTCTTTTTTTTTACCGCTTTCCCCTGTGGTGGAGAGGAACACCCCGTGACGCAAGGCCAGGTAATTCAGGAAGTCGCCTATCAGCAGGTTCTGTACCTTGGCGGCGATGGGCATGGCACGTGCGCTGATGCCCAGCGGGTTGGCCAGGGACGGGATAGTCTCGTAAAAATAGTTGCGTATGGCCGACAGCGAGAAGATGTTGCGCAGCGATTGGGCGGTACGTTCCGGCACAGGGTACAGCCCGCTTCCGATTTCCGAGAGGTAGTCGGGATAGAACCGCAGCATCAGTTCTCCGATTTCATCCCGGTCGTCGTCATAGTCCGTGGGGATGTCCATTTCAAGTGTCTCGAAGTCGGGCATTCCTGCATGCCCTTGCTGCAGGGTCATCTTCAGGTTGCCGTACAGCATGGCAAGGAAGTCTATGGGATTGATTTCCTCCCCGTCATATTTTACGCCTATATGCAGCAGGCTCCCGCTGATGGCCAGCAGGCTTCCTGCCCTCACTCTGGCCCCGAAGGGTACCATCGCCCTTGCCAGGTGTGCGTAGGTCACTTCATATTTTCCGTAACGGGTCGTCAGGAACAGCCCGTGTACGGGGTTGCTGCCGATGCCGGTCACCACGCCGTCGGCTACGGCCATCAGGAGGTAACGGTTCACGGCGAAATCTGTGCCGTGGTGGAAGAAATTCTCCCCGGTCCGGGGATGCGTCTGTTCCCCATAGCCCAATGTGAGCTTCACGTTCCCGTCCCGTTCTTCGAAAGGCATGCAATAGCCGCTTGCCGAGGCGAGATTCATGTCTTGTGTATAATCCATATAGGTCTTGCGTTCTTAATTCTTTAATTTTTAATTTCTCCTACCTTCTCATTCCGCCTTGCCGGGTCTGTCCTTCATCCGGAGTCTGTCCTGAAGGCTGTGCCCGTTCCACCTTGGAATTATTGCCTATAAGCATCATTCCCATCAGGAGTCCGGCGATTTTGCCGAGCCAGCCGAAACGTCCGAATACCAGCAGGGCGGAAGCCACCAGGCCGAGCATTCCGAGTCCTGACACGTTCCCTTTCCCTAAGTTGGCGAAGAAGTTGCCGAACATGTCCAGTCCGTGCCCGCCGGTCAGGTTGCCAAGGAACGTGCCGATGCCTCCCCATGTCTCGTTGAGGGAGCGGACGCCGTCTTTCACCCCGTCAAGTGATTTCCCGGTCTCTTCAATGGCTTCTTTCACTTCTCCGGCGGCTTGTCCGGCCACTTCCAGCCCCTTGTCCACGGTTTCCTCGCCGACCAGCACGTCAGCCACGCTGCGCACGACCGGCTTGTCGTTCACGATGTTCTCCCAGGCCAGATAGCCCATGCCGCCTCCGACTACCGCAGCCTTGGTGGCATGGCCGAACCCGGCAAGGGTGCGCTGGGGATGCGTTACGGCGCTGCCCAACGAACGGGTGGCGGAATTATTGACCAGCCTCTTCCCGTAACCCAGTATTCTTGTCCATCCTCCCATACCTTATGATTGTTTTATGGATGTTTTTTATATCGTTTATAAATCTCCGTTTCTCTTCCACCTCCGCATGGCGGCACGGGCGATTTCCGCCTTGTCCGCCTTTTGCGGCCTCGTTCCTTCGTCTATGGTTGCCCATACGTCGGCCAGCGAGGTGTATTTCACTGCCAGGGTCAGGTGGCGCAGTTTACGGTTCATCGCCTTCAGTTTCGGGCGGATGCCGAACACCAGTTCTATCCGTTGCTTTTCTGTCATCTTGGTGTCGCTCAGGCATACCTGCCGGATGTCGTTCACGATTTCCACACTGCCCAATATCAGTTCCTGATAGATGCGGTTGCGGTTCGGGGTGAGTGCCACGGCAATGGCGTTCCCTGCATGGTTGCGCAACTGGCGGTTCAGGCTGCCCATGTTTTCGGCCAGTTTGCCGACTTCATGGTAGAAGCCGTATATCTGTGCCGCATAGCTGATGATGTCCCGGAATGAATCCAGGTAATCGTTGAACTGCCGCTGGAGGTTGGTCGTTCCTTCCACCTCCTCGCGTGTCCAGATGTGCCCGGTGGTCTGCATCAGCATCGCCCGTTCCTGGGCCTTCAACTGGTCTTCCGCTTTTTCGGTATAGAGGTACACCATCCCGGCCAAGGTCGGGTCAATTTGCGCCTCTATCTGCAAAGAGCAGACAAGCAGCAAGCCCGTTATCACTAAATGTTTCTTTATCCCTGCCATATTTCATTCATCATTAATTCATTAGCCTAACGCTGAACTTCATTTCTTCATCGGACCGTCTTTGCCGCCCTCCGCCACCGGTCCAAGGCGGCATGGGCCACTTCCCCGTTGCTCCGGTCTATCATACCGGCCGTAACGCTGTTCCACACATCGGCCATCGTGTAATAGCGGATGCTCAGGTAGAGCCGGTGCAGTTTCTTGCTGAAAGCGTCCAGCCTGTCGGACAAAGCCCAGAGGGTCTCGCTCCGTTCCGCACAGGTCAGCATGTTCCGCGCCCCGCCTGTGGCCACGGCGTTCCTCAATAGCGTGTAAACCGAAACCAGTTCGGTGGCGGTCTCGATATAGAGGTTGTTCATGCTCATCGTGGCAAGGATGCCTTGCGGGTTGTCCGCCACGGCTTTCCGCAACTTGCCGAGGGTGATGAAGATGCGCACCCCGTCCTCATACAGGGTGGTGGCCGCTTTCAGCGAGGATGCGTAGCCCTCCACGGTCTGCAGGTAGCCGCTGTATTTCCGTTCCCACTCGTGTATCTTGTTGAACTCGGCGGCGATGGCGTTCTGCAGGGCTGCAGTCTTCGTCTGTCCCTCCACCTGTTCCTCTATCTGCCCGTTGACGGCTTCGTTACCCTCGGCCAGCGCCATCCATTCCAGTGGGTTGGTCTGCACGAATTGCGCTTGTGCCCGGATGCCGGCGCACAAGGCTAATACGAGGGTCAATATCTTAACGGTTCGTGATTTCATAGATTCCCTTTCTTCGTTTGTTCAGTTCCACCCGTCTTCGGATAACCGGCACCAGGTCGTTGCCCATGTCTACGCCGATGATGTCAAGCCGTGGCGTGGTGCGGTCGCCCGAATGGACGCACACTGTTTTCAGCCCGCAAAACTGTTGCAGCAGGTTGCTACGCTCCGCAAAGTCCACCACCCGGTAGAGTTCCACATAATCGCTGCTCCGGGTAATCACCCCATGCTCGTATATCAGTTGTTCGCCCGTGATGCGGTACACCATGCGCTTCAGATAAATAAAGCGGTAAGCCAACACCAACGACATGGTTGCCGACAGCCACAGCAGCAATCCCTTGAACGGTATCCCTTCCATCCCGGCACAGGCGTAACTGCACAGGTCGAGCGTCAACAACGGCAGGTTATCGATGAAGAACTGCACCGTCCGTGGCCGTAGTTGGATGGTGCCCGGAATTGTGTATGGCGGTTGTGTGGTCGTTTGTCTCATCGTCTGAATCGGGTTTGTCGTTCTTCCGTATTTTCTTGTTCCTTGTCCTCATCCATCCGTTTGTCCATAAGTTGGTCGTTCCAGTCCTTGTAGCCCTTGTTTGGAGGTCGGTAGTCAATGCGTCCTTTCTCCAAGTCAAGTTCCTTGCAGACGGCATCAAAGTCAAAGGCGGTGACATCCATCTCATGCCGCCCGTATTTTCCGGTCAGGTCGGTCACGACCAGGGTGTCCTTCTTCGTCGTATGCGAGTTGAACACCCTTCCGTTCATTTGCAAGGCGAAGTTCACGGCATAGAGCTGTCCTGCACGGTCCCGGTCGAAGCAAAGATGATGGTTGGCTTCGGGAGTTTGTTCCAGCATCCCGGCGAACTGCCGGACACTGGGTGTGCCGCCGGTGGAAACAAACACGGCATTGCCCAGGTCGGCGTATGCCACGGTTTCCTTCTTTTCAATCTGGTAGAATGCCATCGCGTCAAAGGCGCTCTCAAACCAGTACACATCCTTTGCCCCGGACAGTGGTGTGGTAAAACCCACATCACTGCGATGGCTATTGAGTCGGCCTATCCACATTCCCTCGGTGGCGTTGCTCCCTGTTGCCATGCCCTTGTAGGCGGTCTTGCCATCCGCGTTAGGGCGGCTGCGTTCTTCCAGGCCGACAATCTGTTTGCCCGGCCACGCGGGCAGCGACATGGGAAAGGTGAGGTTGGTGTACACCTTGCCGTCCGTCCGGTGCTTGGAGGCAAGGAAGAAATGCCCGCAAAAGGCACGTTGGGTATCAAGGGCGATACCCCGGTTCTTGAAATAAGGATAGAACTTCTTCTGGCTCTCCCAATCGTCCATGCGGAAGGCTTGCAGGTCGTATTCACCTATGTCAAACGGTTTGCCCGTCTTGTCCGGATTGTAAATTTTCGTTTCGCGGATTTCCTGTGGTTCATTCAGCAGACGGCGGCATACGAGGTTGACCAATCGGTCGGTGGACATTCCAGGGGTGTATTCGGGAAAAAAGTGGGGATGTTCCTTGATGAAGGAGATGACGTTGTAGTTCTTGCGTTCGGGCGGCTGGAAACAGCAGAAGCCGTTGCCTGTGACGATGAACTTGTCGCCGCGCACCCGCCGCCCGTCGCTGTCAATGCGCACATACGACGGATAGCGCAGGCCGTCACGGCGGTTCAGCCGGTAGCCTGCGTCCACCAGCAACTCCTGTATGCTCAGCCGTCGTTTGTAATCTTCGTAGGTCAGTTCGGACATTGGTAATTCTCAATTCTACACTCTTAACTCTTCATTCTTTACTTGGCTACATTCCGTGTCTCATTTCATGCTGCATCCGTTCCGTGTTCACCGCCGCCTCGAAATTACGGGCGGCCACATCCATCGGAGTGTCCACGCCCGGCTTATAGTAACACCGTGGAGGGGGCGGCGGGCCATGCCTTTCCATGTAGATGGCCGGACGTGGTCCGCGTCCGAGTTCGCCTATAACGGCAACGCCCGCCAACAAAGCCGCTCCGATTTTCGTGCCCAACGGCACGTTGTCCCTCGACTTCATGTCCACTTCCCCGAAAATCTTGGAAAACAGCTTCAAACGGTGGTAGTCATCGATGGCCATGAACTTGTCATATTGCTTCTGGGTGATTTCGTGGCTCACGGTTTCCCCGTCTATGACGGCTGTCATACGGTATTTGCCTTCTGTTTCGGCCTGCTCCACCCGTATCTCGTCCACTGTCACCTCCCGTCCGTGCCGTCCCTCGCGGAACCAGCCCTTGTCAGGATTGATATATGCGAGGTCGTTTCCGTCCATCACCACCGTACCCTTGGGCAGTTCTCTTTCTTCTGGTGCTACGGATAGCCCCTCATTGACATATTGCCCCTGCTGCCCTTGCAACCCTTGCCCGCCATGCTCCAGTTGTTCCGCCTGGGAAAGTTGCCGTTCGAGGTCTTCCTTGACAGTCGGGTGGAGTTCGATGGCTATCACCTTGTCACTGTCCAGCGTATCCATCGTGACGGGAGCCGAAAAGTCATCCTTGATGATGCCGTTGATGGTTTCCAGGCGTTTCTCTACGGGAACTTCCTGTACGGAATTGTTTGTCAGCATGGCCAATTCATCATCGGTCAGGTCGTATTGCATGTCGGCGGGTACGGAAGCGGACTGGACAGTCAGCGTCTTGCGCTCCGCGTCAATCAGGATGCCGTGGCTCGCCAGGCATTCCTGCCACTTTTCGTTGCTGAAATAGACGGGAGACGTGATTAGTGTATGGTACGGCTTGGCGGGTTCTGTCGGTCTTGGCCGTACCTGCAAAGGCGTGATAACCGTTTCAAGGTCCTTCAGCACGTCCTCTCCGGCGACCGTGCCTGTGGAATGCCCCTTATAATAAAAGCCGTAGCCGCCGCTTTGTAACTCTCCTGGTTTCATGCGCCCGTCTGGTCGGTCTGGCACCATCGGTGCGCCGGGATAATAGAGGTTGCCGCCGATGCGCCGCAGGTGGAAGCCGTCCTGATGCCGGGGCGTCCAGCCGAGGAAACAGGCTCCCCATGGGTGGCGCAAGGGGAATGGCCGTCCAAGCCGCCCGTATTCGCCCGCTCCGATGCGGTAGCCGTGCAGCCCCATGGCCACACGCCCGTTGGCGTTCCGCGCGTGTACGAAATCACGGGGAAGGTCGAAGTCCGCAGCCACGATGCTGGCGAAGGTGTTGTAGCACCGGCGGTTGACCGAATTCGTGCCCCAGTCTGTCAGTGCCTGCAGCTGTTTTTCGGTGATGGGATAGGAAAGCAACGGGGAGTCATGCCCCTGCACAATCAGGACAAACCCCTCGCTGCTTCCCGCTATATGCCCTCTCATGCCGTTGCGTGCCAGGATGTCGCGCATCTCCGGTGGCAGTTCGAGGGGGCGCGGATTGGTATTCTTGCGTATGCTCATTTCCTTGCTTGTTTTTGGTGGGTTCGATAATTCAGGCATCGCCGTCAGCCATGGCTTCCTCCATCTCTTCCTGTTTCAGGTCGAGGAAGCGCAAGGCGGTCTCATCATTTATGGGCTGGTCACGCAGCCGGCAATACTTCTCGAACTCCGCACGCCAGTCCTTTGAGTGGTGGCGCACGTAATCCGCCCAGCCGTATTCACCGCTCTGCACTTTCTCCACGAGGGTCTCTTCCGGATAGTATTCTTCCTTTGCCATGGCGGTCTACAGTTTTTGGATGTTGCCGTTCTGCTGTCTCGTCCGGCTGGTTTTCTTCAGCTCGTTCCACATCTCTTCGGGATAGTCCTCTTCATGGATGTAGTTGAGGTTACCCGCTTCATCAGTGGTCCAGCAGCCGAAACAGCCGAAGTTGTACTTCTCCCATTCCTTTTTGGATGCTTTCTTCCATTGCACGCTGTCCCCGGCGCACACGAGCAGGCCGGTCGGCTCGGTCAGGTCGATGCCGATGGTCATCATGTCGTCTCCGTCCGCCACCGTCAGGGGCTCTCCGCCCCGCAGGCAGTTAATCTCGGCGTTGGACAGATGGAACTCGTCGGCCACGATTTGCAGGTTGCGGCCGATGACGGGTGTCGGCACGGAGAGAATCTGCCGGGTGCCGGGGTCTATCTGGTGGAAGGCCTGCACCTGCTTGCCGTCGCCGGTCGTCAGCGTGTCGATGACGGCTTTCCCTTCCGACAGCCGCTGTCTGTTCTCCGCGCTGAAACGTTCCAGGCGGCTTTCCGCCAGTACGGGGAAAAACAGCACGTCGGCTGTCCCGTCCTCGCGTCTGACCAGGGCGAAGCGGGTGCGGCAACGGATGGTGTTACCCTCCGGGTCATCCACTTGTATGGGCAATACGGGCGAACGGCGGCCTGAATGGATGTCCTGCAATACCCTTAAGGGAAGGTCGTCTATCATCTCCCGTGTCAGGCCGAACTCTTCAAGGATGCCGTAAGGCATTTCTTCGTCCGAGAATTTGTATCTGTTCATGTTTGCGTGAATTAAATGGTTACACTTGGGACAAATGTAGGATGCTTGAATGAGGAAAAATCAGCGGAGGAAATAAAAGTGCCGGATTTTGGGGATATTTAGTAAAATCAGGGAAAATCATACTGTCAATCATACTTTTATAGGGGAAGTCATTAAATTTTGGATATGTCAGTAGCAACGGCAGTGGTTAGTGTAGGAGGATATGAAGGTAGTTTAGTTAAACTTAGTCTTAAACAGGACCGGATATAGTAGAACTTCGAATAAAAATCACTATATTTGCAAAGCGAATTACCGGATATGTAAAATGGCAATAACCAGAGTCAATGACATACGGCCTGAAATGCTTAGATGGGCAATTCAAAGAGCCGGGAGCAATGAGGAAAAAGCCGTTAAGGCTGTACCCGCATTGAAAGGCTGGCTGTCTGGGGAAAAGAAGCCTACGGTAATCCAATTGCAGCAGTTTGCCGACAAGTTCCATGTCCCGTTCGGATATCTGTTCTTACGGGAAGTGCCCGAAGAAACCATACCCATCCCTATGTTTAGAGGAGAGGCCGCCCAATCGGAACATTTTGACCTGAATGTCTATGACACGGTGATGGGCGTTCGCCGTCGTCAGGATTGGTTGGAAGAATATCTGGAAGAGAATGGCATAGATACTTGCCGGTTGGTTGAGACGGTAAGTCTGAAAACTCCTGTTGGAGAAACCGTTTCCTTGCTTCGGGAAGCTCTTCGTTTAGAACCAAGATGGGCGTTCAGTCTTGCAAGTGCGGAAGCGGCGGTCAGCATGCTGACCAGGCAAATGGAGTATGAAGGCATTTTTTTGGTCTACAATGGCGTGGTCGGGAACAACACACACCGGCCTCTCAAAGTCAGCGAATGCCGTGGATTTGCGCTGGCAAGCAAAACAGCCCCTTACATCTTTGTGAACAGTGCTGACAGTAAGTCCGCCCAATTATTCACGTTGATTCATGAAGCGGCCCACCTGATGCTGGGAGTCAGCGCCGGACATGCCGGAGAAGAAACGGTAAGCCATGATGTTGTGGAAATGTATTGCGACAAGGTGGCTGCTGAATTTCTTGTTCCTGCCATTGAGTTGCGCAATGTTTGGAACGGAGACATAAGGTATGTTTCCCGCAGGTTTAAGGTTAGCGAAATAGTGGTGGCCCGCCGTGCCCACGATTTAGGCATGCTTCCTGACAGGGACTATCGGGCGTTTTGGCTGGAATACAGGAAACGGCCTGTTGCCAAAAAGGAAGGAAGTGGAGGGGACTTTTATTTGACCAGCGTGAAGCGTGTCGGAAGACTGTTTGCCATCCATGTGCGTAATGCGGTAAACAGCAGGCAGTTAAGTTATACGGAAGCCTATAACTTGACAGGATTGCACGGCAATACGTACCAACACTTTATGACCAATAATATCTGAGGCTTATGGCATACATATTCGATACAAACATATTTATACGTTCCAAGAATGAGATGCCTATGGAAGTGTGGCCTACTTTTTGGAAGAGAATGGCCGAGATGATTAATTCAGGTATATTCAAGCATAGAAGTAAAGACGGAAATAGACAAAGGGAATGACGAGCTGACCACATGGATACACGACAACGCATCGGATTCATTTTATTACACAATAGATGATGAAGTATTGGCAAAATATGCCGATACACAGAATTGGGCACAGTCCAATCCGGTCTTCAGTGAGAACGCACGGCAAGAGTTTGCCACGGTAGCCGATGCTTATCTCGTGGCAACGGCCGCAGCCAAGGGGCTGACATTGGTTACTTACGAAACCTCAGACCCTTATTGTAAAAGACGGGTGAAGATACCTGATGCGTGCAATGCCATCGGTGTCCGGTTCTGCGATCTGAACACCGCCTTGAGAGAAATGGGTATCACGATATAATTCAGCACATTCAGCTGACTGTATTTTCGGTTTTTCTGTTTCAGTGTAAGCGCAAGTGTACTTGAAGGTTACAATCTTCATACTGCACTATATTAAAAAGAACTGATAGAGTTTGTCTATAGGGCAGGCTCTTTTTGCAGTGCTAAATCTGATTGGGCAGTCTGATTCCTTATAAAATCTTATAATATTGCCATTTCCATTGCCTCCATTCCGCTTGTACGCACATTACATATTATTTTTGCGTCATGAAAAAGTCATGGCTGTTGCTCACCCTGTTCTCATGTTTCCTCCCCTTACAAGCGCAGTTCCACACCATCGCTTACGGCAAGCCGCTGTATAAGGTGGAGGAAGACGCCGGACAAATGGAAATAAAAAACCTCCCCGAATCCGGAGAGGCCAATAATCCTGTTTCCCATGCTGAACAGGGAGAGAAACAGGAGGAAGCTGCACGCAACCGCTGGATAGAACGCTATTTGAGCGTGTCTTATCCGTTAAAGCGAATCGAGGTGACATCACATTACGGCCCACGTAGAGACCCGTTCACAGGCAAGAAGAGCCGCCACAAAGGCCTGGACTTGCGGGCAAGGAACGAGGAGGTCTATGCCATGATGCCCGGTGAGGTGGTAAAAGTTTCGTCAGACAGGCGTTCGGGCAATTACGTCGTCCTCCGGCATGGCGGTTATACGGTCAGCTATTGCCACCTGTCCAAGGTCTTGGTGCGGGAAGGCACGAAAGTGAAACCGGGTGAGGCGGTTGCCATCAGTGGCAGGACAGGCAGGGCAACCGGTTTCCACTTACACATTACCGTCCGTAACAGTAAACGGTATGTCAATCCACTTGTTTTGCTGGAGGTAATCAAAGAAATCAAGAACCAAGCGTTAGAAAACTTATGCCTTGTGTATCGGTGACATCCGGATCATCACTATTGGCATACCCATAACCATACCTTAAAATCACAGCACAGAGTGATTTCGACATAAACCAGTAGAATAAGATTCTATTGTATACTTAAAATCACAATTAATTGTGATTTTCCTTGTTAGTTCCGCCTCAAATGTGTATTTTTGTAGAAAAATCACATTACGCTGTGAATACGAAGGAAATAGGGACATATATCAAAGAACGCCGCCAAAGCTTGAATATAAACCAACTGGAACTTTCCGAACTTGCCGGTGTGGGCATAAACACGATTGTGTCAATTGAGCGTGGGCAAGGCAACCCCAAGTTGGAAACATTGCTTACGGTGGCGGATACGCTTGGTCTACAGGTCGAAATAAAGTTGAAAGAATAAACATATGAGAAAGTGTGAAGTTTATCTGCATGGCATCAAGGCCGGGGAACTGACGGAACTTGACAGCAGTCATTATGTCTTTGCATACGACAGGGAATATCTTTTAAACCAGGATAATCCTCCTGTTTGCCTTGTCATGCCGTTAAGGGAAGAGCCTTACCGTTCCAACGTACTTTTCCCTTTTTTCTTTAATATGCTTTCCGAAGGAGAGAACCGTCGGATGCAGGCTCAGTACCTGCATATTTCTCCTGAAGATGATTTTGGCATCCTGCTTGCCACTGCCGGTACGGACACTATCGGAGCGGTGACGGTAAAACCGGTTATGCCATGATACAGCTGCATGTTTGTCCTTCTACGTTGGCAGAAGGCTTCGACACTTATTCTCCGTCTGCCAGAAAAATCCTGTTTGACGGACTGAAAGTCTCGCATTGCCTCAGTTTCCCCAGTCCTGCATCTGATGCCAGGGAAGCAAAAGAGGCGGTGAAAAATGCAGGGCGAATATCATTGTCAGGTGCCCAGCCGAAGTTTTCGATGGTTATCGGGGAGAACTTGTCGTTACGATATACCGTAGAAAGCGAACAAGGTACATATATTTTGAAGCCCCGCCCGAACGGCTATCAGCTTATGAACAAGGAGTATTGTGCCGCCAACGAGCATCTGACCATGCAGATAGCCTCACAGGCTTACAATATTGAAACTGCCGCTAACGGGCTTTGTTTCTTTTTAGATGACGAACCTGCTTATATCACGCGCCGTTTCGATGTATATTCCGGTGGAAAATACCAGCAGGAGGATTTTGCCTCATTGATGGGATATACAAAAGCCAATGGCGGCAGTGACTATAAGTATTGCAACGGCAGTTATGAAGAATGTGCGGAAATCATAGCCAGGTTTGTAAAGGCAAGCCGCATTGACATTCTGCGTTTCTTCAGGCTGGTGTTGTTCAACTTCATTTCCTTGAATGATGACGCTCACTTGAAAAACTTCTCCTTGGTCAACCGTGGAAAAGAATACCGCCTTTCGCCTGCATACGACTTGATTAATACTTCTTTACACTTGTATGAACCGAGGATATTCGCCCTTGACAAGGGACTGTTCAGGGAGGGGATGGTGACTGATGACACACATTCTGTCGGATACAAGGAATTTTTGGAGTTCGGGAAACGTATCGGTATTCCTGAAAATATGGCCAAGCGTGAATTGGAACGTTTTTCGAAAGACAATCCTTTGGTTGATAGTCTGATAGACCGTTCTTTTCTGTCTGCCCCCTTGAAGAAACAATATAGACTGTCGATGAACTATCGACGCAAGATGCTGACTTTTTAAACCCAAATCATTAGACTATGTGCAGATTGTCCGCTTATGTTGTACGGGTTGCTTTTCAGCTTGCCTCGACGTAGCGGGCTACGTCGAGGCAAGACGGAAAGCATGACACCGGCAGAAGAGGACAAGATGTTCAAAGAGCTTTCCTTCATATGAAGAAAAGAACCTTTGAGCGGTCTAATGACCGGTTGGAGTTCAAACTTCATGCATAAGTGGCCGGATAAAGAAAATGCCACTCCTTGTTCCTGATGACAGGAATAGGGAATGACATTACTCGTTTTATATATAAGAATGATTATTTGACTAATTCTTTGAGGTCTCTCTTCAAATTTGCCAATCGGCGTTCAACTTCGGCAGCTCTGTCTGTCATATTGTATCAGTAAAAATTTCACATCTTCGCTTTCTCTTTCCCTAACGCTTCCTTTAACGTTTCCTTGTCCAGCGTCTTCCTGCCGGACATGACGAGCCGCAGGGCGCAGCGGCGCACCACGTTGGTGATGGAGCCTCCGGAGAGTTCCGTTCCGGCGGCGAGGGCGATGAGTTCCTCCGCCTGCCTGCCCAACCATTTCTTGGGCAGCATGTTACGCCACAGCTCGCGGCGCAGCTCCTCGTCAGGCATCGGAAAATACACGACAGACTGGAAGCGGCGGGAGAACGCCTCGTCGATGTTCGAGCGCAGGTTGGTAGCCAGGATGACCGTGCCGGGAAAGTCCTCGATGCGCTGGAGCAGGTAGGCCACCTCCTGGTTGGCGTGGCGGTCGTTGGAGGTGTTCGTGGAGGTGCGCTTGCCGAAGAGCGCGTCCGCCTCGTCGAAGAAGAGTATCCAGTTGCGGTTCTCCGCCATGTCGAACACGCGGGCGAGGTTCTTCTCCGTCTCGCCGATGTACTTTGAGACAATCATGGACAGGTCCACGCGGTACACGTCCATGCCGTTCTTCTTGCCCAGCAGGGTGGCGGCAAGGGTCTTGCCCGTACCGGGAGGCCCGTAGAACAGGGCGCGGTAGCCGGCCTTCAGGTAACGCGACAGCCCCCAGTCCTCCATGACGGTCCTGTGTGAGGAGATCCACGTGTTGATTTCCTCCAGCTCGGCGGCCACCCGGTAGTCCAGCACCAGGTCTTCCCATTCCAGTTCCGTGGTGACGCGCTTGGCGGGGAAGCCCGTGGAGTAGTCGGGTTTGTATTCCTCGCCGAGCAGCACGCGGCTGAGGAAGCCGTCGGACACGCGCAACTGGCCGCTCAGCAGCGGCTCGCCTTCGCCCGCACCTTCCAGCCGGAGGATGTCCTTCCTGTAGAACCAGTGTTCCCGTCCGAACAGGCGCAGCACGTCCCCGCGACGTTCCACGTCATCCCCGGCGAGGATGAACGAGGCGGTCTCGCCCGTGGGCAGGAAGCCGCCGTGCGACAGCCCCTTCCAGCCGCCGAACTCGGTGTACTGCCGGTCGAAGTCCTTGTTCTGCACGAAGAAGATGTCCAGTGCCTGCGGGCAGACATGGGGCATCAGGGCGAGCATCACAACCACCCGTTCATCAAAACGAATGTCCGGTTGCCCCGTCACCTGTTCCATCCAGCCGTCACGGGGCGGCTGCACTTCCTCTATGCCGCCAAATTCGCATCCCTGCCGGAAATAGAGCTGGATGGCCACGGTCAACACCCGGTTGAACCACCCGACATGTTCACGCATATCCTAAATTCCCCATTCTTAACTTAATTCTTAATTCTTCATTTTTAATTCTTCATTCTTACAGGCTGTCCGCTTTCGCACCCATCACGTCCGCCTCATGTTCCAAGTCAGCATTGTCATTTACGGGCATCCCGCCCACCTCGGTGGTCGGCTCCACACGCCCGGCCATCTGTTGCGCCACGTGCCATGCCTCGTGCGGCAAGTGCTGTTCCTGGCCCGGTGCCACGTGGATGTCCGTGCCTTGCGTGTAGGCAAGGGCCTGCACGGTGGCGGGCTTGTCCGAGTTGTAATGCACGCGCACGTCGTCCATCGAGAAACCGGAGAGTTCCTCGATGCCCGCTTTCAGGTGGTCGGGCATCCCCGTCTCATTCTTCGTCATCTGAACAGGTGCCTTGAACTTGCCCTGCAGGGGCTCATCCTCTTCCTCGCTTTCCTCACGTTGCAGGGGCTTTTCAAACTTTCCTTGCAGGGCATCGTCCTCATCGTCTTCTGCCCGTTGGACGGCTTGGTTCATCGGACGGTTGTCCACGAATTGCAGTGTGCCGCCGCCCTCCTTCTTCGCCTGAAGGGTGCGTGCCGTCTTTTCCTGGTATACTTTTTCTGCTTCCATATTACTCTGATTCTTATGTCATTGTACAAATGTAATCAAAATTCTTGTTTCTCGTGCCATCTCACCTGCACGTGTTTCTTCAGCCACGGCAGGCGTATCTGCTTGAATCCCCACGGAACGGTCTCCAACAGGATGTCATACGCCTTTTCCTCCACCGTCAGCAGCCAGCGTTCCTCTTCCTGTTCCAGCGTGCCTTCGCGTAGGAGGAAGCTGCCCCGGAAGCCTTCCACTGACGTGCCGCCCATCTGCGGCCAGTTGGCTTTCACGCCAACCACCATGCTGTCGGCGGTCTGCCGCTCCTCTTCGGTCAGGGGCAGACGCCCCGGTAGGGGCACATTTCCGGGCAGATTCGTGAGCAGGCGGTTGAATGCCAGTTCCCCTTCCCGCCATTCCCTTTCCTCTCCGCAGACGGTGTATTGCAGCAGGAACACCGCGCGTACTTTCGATGCCGTGTTGCGGAACTTCTTCCTTTCCTCGTCCAACCAGCCGAGCATTGCGAACAGGCGGACGAACCACGGGGCGAGCAGGCACAGCCCGGCATTGCCCACTGTCAGGGCTTCGGGCAGCTCTTCCTCTACAGGAGTTTCTGTTTCGGGCAGGGCCAGTTCCGCTTCCACCCGGCGCACGGTTTCTTCTTTCTTTTCGTTGTCCGCTTCCTGTAAGGACGGCAACATCCCGATGAAGTCGTGAACGGTCTCTTGGGGCGTGGCGTAGAGCCATTCCTCCGTGTCACCATATATTATATAGGTGGCCAATGCTTTCTTCCGTTCCTCTTCCGGCAGGGAAAGGCTCTCCGTAATCTGGCGCAGCAATTCCGCTTTGGGCAGGGACAGGCTTGCCGCCAAGTACAGCCAGTCTGCAGTATCCGTCCATTCCAGCCACTTGTCCAAAGGCAAGGTATTCCGCAATACGGATTCACGGATGAATGCCAACAGTTTTTCGGGACGGTAGCGGAGAAGCCTGCGGAACAACCGTTTCCGTGTTTTTTCGGGCAGGCTTCCGTCCGTCAGCGTTTCCATGACAGGCGGCACATCCGTTGAACCGTACAGCCGGGAGAAGAAGTATGCCTCCATCTGTTCCGGCGTGAACGCTTGCCAGTCCGGCTCTCTCACGTAGAGGAACAGGGCGGTTGCCAGTTCTTTGAGCGGTATTCTTTGCAGGAGCCAGCCTGTCAGCCGCAGGAATGCGTCGGGATGGGCGAAGCTGGGTGTCCGTGCCAATTCATCCGCCCAATGGCTTACCTGAATATAATCCGTGGCTTCGGCAATCCGGGCAATGCTGTCATTGCTTGCTTCCTGTTCCAGCCATGTCCGCAACGCTTCAGGATGCCTGTCCATCAGGCGGTCAAGGGTTTGCCGCAGGACGGCATGGGTTGCGGACGGGTCTGCCAAAGATTTCAACAGGTTTTCTTTGGGTTGGCTGTCCGCTTCCGGATTGCCATCGGTTATCGTTCCGGCAAGTTGTAGCCACTCTATATTGTCCGTATCATCCTGTTCTTTTCCGGTGGCCGCCAGCCGCAGGTAACGGAGGAACGTACCGGTAATATCTTTTTCGCCCCATGTCCTGACCCATGTCTCCGGGTCTTGCAGATAAGCAAGCAACGCTTTCCACAGGAGGCTTTTCAACGGGGTATGGCTTCTTGTAGGGAACAATGGCAGCTGGTCTGCCGTATGCCGTAGTTTTTCCATTACTCTTGACAAGACTGTTGCCTGATAAAAGTTCACTTTGGCCACTGCCTGAAGCAGGTCCTGCACGGTCATCAGGGTTTCCAAAGAAGCGGAAGCCCGGCTTTCCAGTGGCAGCGCACGGAGCTGTTGCAGCCATGCCTGTGGCTTTTCCTGCGCCGCTTCCCGCAACTGTTCCCGCTTGGTGGCGATAGGGATTGAGGTGTCATCCAGCCATGTTGCGAAACTTTCTGCCGTGTTCCAACGGTGTTCGAACAGCATTTGAATGGCATTCGAAGCATTCTCCATGCCATGCAGCCATTCTTGGTAAAGGGACGAAAGGTTATTGTATTCCCCGTCAAAAGCAACATCCAACCAGGCAAACGACTGTTCCGCATCAGATACTCCGGCTGTCTCTATTGCCGTAGCTTGTACTAACTGTTTCCGGATAATCGAAAGACTGTCTTCACGGAACAAGGAAACAAGCAGGGAACGTATTGCATCCTGTAAAGGCTTGTTCTGTCCGTCTTGTTCCCAACGGACGATTCCAATCAACAGCCCGGTCCGCAGGCTATGGTCGTTGTCCGTCCGATAAGATGACAGGGAGGTTTCATGCGCTGCCAGACATTGGAACAGCGGCATAAGGTCGGAAACCTTTTCCATGCCGACAACTTGGCGCAACGTCCGGTAAAGGATGGATTCCCATGCGTAATACCCTGTCAGTTCCAATACCTTGTCCAGCATGTCCCGTTTCTGCAACAGGCGCACCGCTTCCATGGGATTTTCCCTATGATTATCCCAATAGGAGGCGACAGTCCTGCGTTTGGCGGCCTCGGACAGGTTCGAGTCGTGCATCATTCGGAGCAGGTCTTGGAGGGTGATACTGTGCTTACCGGTTGATGCGTCCATTTCATGGAAAGCTGTCTGGAATCCTGCCTCTTTCAGTTCACGGGCAATCGTTTCCACGGCAACCTCTTCATTTCTGTCACCGCCGGTTACTTCCAGATAAATGAGGCGTAACACGTCCTTTGTATCGTTTGACTGTCCCGAAGTATCGCTTATCAAGAGGCGCAAGGCGGATTGTCGGAACGTGAAAGCCAGTCGGGTTTCAGGTATTTCTTTCAGCCATACTATGCCTTCCCGGTGCGTTTCCATGTATTCCCGTAGGGCTGTTATCCTATCCAAAGTTGCCAGAGAGTATGCGGCAAACAACCGGTTAATTGTGGCATCGTCAGATAGTTCGGCCAAAAGGGACAATAACGCATTGTCCTTGGGGTAGGCTGATTGAAGCCACTGTATGAGTGCCTCCGGCTGTTCCCTGACCAGCATCGTCCACAACATCCGCTTGTAGGCATCGCTACGTGCCGGGTCTTTCAGGATGCGGGCCAGTTCCTCGATGTCCACATGAACATGAAGAGGCTGACGGCCTTCCGACAGGATGGCGGCGGAGAGCGTTTCCATGTCTTTCTCATGCTCTCTGTCTGTTCTGTTGTCTGCTCTTCCTTTATCAGCTGTTCCGTTCAGTTCATAATAAAAGGCAAGAAGCAGGCGGCGGATGCTTTCTTCTTCGGGGAGGTTGTAATGTTTTTGACTTATCCAGACTAATATTGACTTCCGCAAGGCTGTATGGAAAGTACCGTCGGGCACATCTTTCAACAAGGGAATTTCCGACTTGTATTTCCGGATGTGGCTTTCGGCCTTAGCGACCTGTTCCCAAACGGCAAAGGACAGGGACGCGAGCAGGCGGTCAAGAACGCCCTTGTCCGCCAGCCTTGCAAGGACGGATAACAGTTCAGGGCTTTTTACGCCTTCTGACTGAAGCCATTGGATAAGGGATTCCGGATAGTTTTGGACGAAGGACAATAATAAGTTGTGCTTTTCCCTGTCATCGGTATGCGTGTCCGTCAACAGGACGGTGACGGTTTCCGGCTCTGCCTGCCATTGTGTTTCTTTTGTTCCTTTCTTTTCTTGTTTTTTGTCAGCCGCAAAGCCTTCTTGGGTCGCTTCCGGCAACTTGAGCAACGACAGCCGCAGGAACGTCCGGTACAGTTCGAGGTTGAAGTAACTGTCATACACGGGCGAGCCGTCCGGATTGTGCGGCTGGAGCAGGTAGATGGCGTTCAGCACGTCCCTGTAATAGGCGGGTCCGAACACCTCCAACAGGAAGCTCACGGTCAGTTCCGCCTTGGAGAGGTAGGGTGCGCCGTTCCGCTTGTGAATGAACGTGAGCAGCCGGTGGTGCAAGTGGCGGGTGAACCCCGTCTTGCCGCCGAACATCGCGATGCCGTTGTAGGGGTAATACCGGATGAGCCACTCGTACAGGTAGTGCCAGTAAGGGGGAAGGTCCACCTCGGCGTGTTCCTTTGTCTCGGTACGGATGAGCTGCCGCACGGACAGGGTGTCGAGCAAAACGGACATCTCCCGCAGACGGGCTTCGTCATTGGTCTCATGCACGAAGCGAAGCGGTATGTCGGGATTCACTTCCAGCAGCATGGCAAGCAGGCGGCGTTTCTCCTTGTTCCCTGCAGACGGCTCGGCAAGTGCCAGACTGAAAACCTGAAGAAGGATATGCCCGTCGGTTGCCTGCCACAGGAGGCGGCGCAGGGCGTATTCCCGCTTCAGGCAGAGCAAAGCCAATCGCTTTATAGCAGGACGTAAAACATTGTCCGACTGTTCCGACAGCCATTCCAGTTCGGCTTCCATGCTGAAGTCCGTGTCCGCCCATTCCGCCGGGGGATAACCGTATTCCATGTAATGCAGCAGGTTGTCGGAACGCAGGGACACGTTCTGTACACCCGTCTGTGCCTCAATGTCGTTCCATTGAGGGATGTTTTTCAGCAGCTCCTCCCTCAGCCTTTTGGGGAACTCCCTGTAAAAGTCTTCTTCGGGGATGCCGCCCAGGTCAAGGTCGAGGCGTCCAATCTCACGCAATGTCCTTTCCCTGTCATACGGGGACAGGCATTCGTCCAGCACCCGCTCCACGCAGTCACGGCAGAATGCGTCCCAGCCGGCATACAGCCCTTGCGCGAACTCCTCATCGGGAGCCGTGAGGTCAAATGAAAGATGCTCAATACGTATCATCCAGGTCCTGTTTCTCAACGGCGGTTTCCATCGCTTCGAGCATGGCGTCCAGCAGCAGTTTCCGGTACTCTCCAATCCTTGCGTCTGTCAGGGAGTATATCCACTGCCGGTAACACCTCTCGAACATTCTCATGTCCCGTTCGCCCAGCCAATAGACCGTCCCGCCGATATGTGCGGGCAGGAGCGAGCGGAGCAGCCTGCGGCATTCCTCGCGGAAACGCGGGGAATGGAAACGGGCCGTCCATGCGGGCAGCACGGCGAATACCTGGAACGGGCGGCTTCTGTCCGCCAGCACAGGCTCGACGATATACAAGGTCTCGCACGCGCGGTTCAGCTCCCGCAGGAAGCGGCGGAGGATGTTCGCCAGTATTTTCAGCCGCTCCTTGTCCGCGGAACGTCCTAAGTTGGTCCAGCCCGGATGTTCGCGGTTGTGATAGGCAAGCAGGTATTCCTCCCTGCCGCACCTCACGACACGGTAGTTGTCCAGGTCGGTGCCGCCCCTGAACAGGTCGCCGCTGATGCGGTTCTCGTTCAGCAGGTGCAGCTCGTGCCACATCCGGCCGTATTCCCTCTGCTTTTCCTTTTCGTCCGATGCCAGCTCCATGTAATCCACTTTCTCCACATTGTCCGCCTCCAGCATCCGCTCATGGATGAGCAGGGAGTCGATGTCCCTGAAAGGACGGCCGTCCCTTTTCTCGGTGATGAGCAGGTTATGGGCAGACAGCACGTTGCTCACGGCGCGGCCGTCATCGGGGGTGATGCCCAGCAGCAGGCAGAACCACCGCTTTACCGTGGGCGTATCGTTTCCCGTCAACGAGTCTGTGTCCGTGATGTCCCTTGCCTTGTTCCTGTCCCTCAGGAGGACGGGGACATTGCGCAGGAACCGCATGCGGCGGCGCAGCGTGCCTTCCTCCGTCTCGCCGTAGCGGTTATGCTCTGCCAGCCAGGCGGGATTGCTATCCACTCCGTACAGCCGGTCGAGAAGGTCCAGGTATTGCCTTTTCAGCTCCCTCGTGCGGCGGTCTGACAGGTTTCCGGCATCCTCGTCCGACAGGGACAGGACTTGCGGCAGTTCCTTCAGTTCCCGCAATCCGCCTTCGATGACCCGGTCGTAGAGCTTCAGGTAGGCTTCGAACGGGGTGGCCGCTTTTCCGTCTTTTGACAGGAGGTAGCAGGCGGGGAAGTCGTTGGCTATCGGGTAATGACTGTACACGTCCTGGTAGGTTCCGGCAGGCTGCGTCCAGCCTGCTGCCTTTGCGGAATTATTCACCTTGTGCTCCAGCCGGTGTTCCCGGATGCGGTAAAGGGTTTCCAGCCGGGTGCGGAAGCGGCCTGTGTCAACCTGTACGTTTTGTTTCCCTTGACGGATATGCACTTTGAGCTCTTTGTCTTTCTTCTCCTTGTAGGGGTTATATTCCAAGTCGGGTTCCTCTTCCGGGATGTGCAGCCCGAAGCCCCCGGAAAAGTCGTTCTGCGGTTTCCCGTCCAGCGTCAGGTAGCAGGTCTTGAAGGAGCGTACCCCTTTGACCCGGCATAGCCTTCCGTACAGCTCATGCTCCGTGTCCTGTTGTTCGGGGAATGCCACGCGCACGGTGCCGGTCTGTCCTTCCAGCCATTCCGATGGCGGCGTTTCCTCTCCCTCCTTGTCAGGAGTGGAGAACACGGGGAAGCGGTACAGGTATTCCAGTATCTCCATGTACAGCCTTGCCAGCACGTCATCGGCGTCCTCCCCGGCCTCTATCTCAAGGTCGGCACGGAACTCCAGCTCTTTCAGACTGGCGGTCTCCACCTTTTCAAGGTATTCGCAGAGGTTGCGGTGGCTGTGGAAGACTTTCCGCACCTGCTCCTCCAGCGCTTTCCGTTCTCCCTCTTCTTCAAAGGGTGACGGCAGGATGCGGACGGTATAGCCGCCGGTCTCCCTGTCGGCGGTCACGGTCACACCGGCGAGCCGGGGGATGCTCGCGAGGAACAGCCTGCGGTAGTCCTCCTCCGTCACGGGATGGGTGGTATAGACCTCCTCCGGCGGGAACAGCCCGGAACGGCGCAGGTCAAGTGTTCCGTTTTCCTCCGTCAGGTAGTCCGCCAGGGGGAAGCCGAGCTTGTAGTCCAGTTCCGTCAGGGCGTAGTCGGCGACATCCGCCAGCGTCACGCCGGGGTCGTGGGCGTTGTAGTCCGTCCACACCTTGCCCGACAGCCGCTGTATCTCCTCCCGCGTCTGCCGGTGCAACCTCGTATAGAGGGCGTCCTCCGCCTCATGCTGTTCAATATAGGGTTCTTTCCATTCCTCAGTCATACGTCCTTTTTGTTATATGTCTTGTCCTGTATTGTGAAACGTGCCGTCCGGGCCTTCAAGACGTGCCGTTTCAAAGCGCAAAAAGGCACGTCCCGCAAAGCAAAACGTACCGTCTTCATTCTTAACTTTTAATTTTTAACTTTTAATTCTTGATCCTATCCCTTGAAGGCTTCCTCTATCCGGCAGTGTATCTTTCCCTTTTCCGATGCCCGCCTGCTGCGCACCTGCAGGTGCAGTGCCCTGTCGGAGACCTGCCAGCGTATCTTCACGCCGCCCGACCAGCCCCACCAGTGCTTTTGTGGTGATTTTACCTTGTTCACGGCGAAGTCCTGCCATATTGCAGTGGCGAGGGTCAGCTTGTTCAGTCCCAGGTCAGGATTACGGAAGGCGGCATAGATGTTGAACACCCGGCAGCCGAATCCTTCACGGTTCAGGTCCACGGGCAGGTCATGCCACTGCCTGTCCGCAGGCAGGGTGATATATCCGCCGCCGGAGGGTTCAGGTGCAGGCGAGGGCGTGTCACCTTCCTGTCTGACAGTGCCGTGGAAGGTGACGGTCTTGTCCTGTGCCAGTTCCATGACGGTCTCTCCTTGTTCGTTGGTTATCGTCAAGTTCTTTTCAGAGGTCAGTTCCAGTGTCCATACGGCATTGCTTGTCGGGCTTTCACGCAAGGAAAGCCTGAGTGGCTTGTCCGATGCAGGATAAAACGACCAGCCTCCGTCCTCACGTTTAATCCCATCTTCGGCAAAGTTGGGCACGGAGTCTATCAGGTCGGAGAACTGCTCCTCGGTGGGCACGTCGCCCTTCTCGAAATAGCTTTTCAGTGTCTTTCTGTCTCTTTGGCTCATGGCTTGTCAGTTTATGGTGAAGTTGCCACCGATCTCGGCTTCCTCGATGCCCGACCGGTAGGGCAACAGTCCGATTTCAACCTTGGGCAGCAGGATGCTCCACGGGTAAGTGCCGCGAATCGGTCTTTCTTTGTCCCCGTCCTCGTTTTCGCCATCCTTGTCTTCTTTTGGCAGTATGTCTTTTCCGTTCACGGTCAGCTCCAGCAGTTCTTCCACGTCCTCGTGGTTCACCAGCCGGGAGTGCAATGCAAGGGGTGAGTATGTCTGTCCGGGTTCGGGAATGTCTCCCTTGCGTTTCCAGGGGGCAAGGTAGTTCTGCGCCAGCACGACGAGCTGGCGGATGACCTTGTCCTCGTCGTCCGTGTCCTCGTGCAGCCGTGCCTTGATATGGACAACTGTCTGTTCGTAGACCGGGTTGATGACTTCCACCCGGGCGAACGGTGGGGTGTATTGCCTCAGGGTGCGTTCCATCTCCGCCAGTTTCCATGTGGGAGAAAGGAAATAGGTTCCGTCCTCGGCACGGCTGAACACGGTGATGACGGTTTTCCGTGTGCCGTTCTCCCGCCTGATGTTGAAGCAGCGCACTTTTACCAATTCGGGGAAATGTTCCGTCAGGATGTCCGTGTAGTCCTGCAGGGTGACAGCGCGGTGGCGGTTGTGTATGCGGGCGGTCTGCCGGGAGGCGCACTGCGCTTCGGTTTCGGCCTGTCTGCCTCCGAAACCGGGCAGGGGTTGTATGACGCTTCCGATGCGTGTATCCTCTTCCGCCGTCCCTTGTATCGTTCCGGCGGGAAGCGGTGTGCCGTCTCCGCCGTCGGCGGTTACGCGGATGCAGTTGGTCCATATACCCCGGACGGCAAGGGTGGACGGCTTTTCCTTGACCGGTTTCTCGGGATTGCCGCCCTGCATGAAGGCGGCACGGAGCCACAGCAGCCCGTTCTTGTCCGTCCATTTCTTATCTATTCTTTCTTCCAAGGTGATTTCGATGAAGCCGCTCCGTGTCAGGGCTGCGGTCTCTTCCGCTGTAATGTCCTTTGATGGGATGTCCGTCCATTCCTTACTGTTCCAATAGCTCCATACCAAGACTGCGTTGCTGTCAGAACGGAGACAGCAATAGGGAAGCTCTGGTTTGTCCAAAGCCAGGTCAAGATACATCCGTATCTTCCTTTCCCCTACGGCATCCGCAAAGGCGAAATACAGCGTGTAGGGTGAAGGGGATTGCGGTAAAAGCCTCCCCAACCCCTCCCGTGGAGGGGCTTTGGTCCCCTCTGTCAAGGTAATAGGAGTAATTGAGGGAGACTGAATTGGTACTGTATTTTCCGCTTTGTACGACAGTTCCATGTCCGCCAACAGTGGTATCGGCGGTTCTTGCGGCAACGTCCGCATATCCTTTTCTTTGCAACGACTGTTGTGTACCATCACCTCGGTGAAGAGGTTGCGGTAGGCGGCAGTTCCGAAGCCGATGCTTGGACTGGCCAAGGTGACGCGGAACAGCCTGTCTTTACTGGCAGTGAGATTGTCGCTGTTGTCTTTCGGACGGAATGTAATATTTGCATCCTGCAGCCTGCCTGTATGGTCAAAAGTGAACAGGGGGCTGTCTTCTTCGCAGGATTCCCATTTATCGTTTTTCCGGTAGTCTGTCCTGATGCGGAAGGAGGAGGCGTCCACGCCCGGATAATCCTTATATAGTTGGTCTAAGCCGTTCTTTGTTTCAGGCAGTTTCTGCCATTTGCCTGTAAGCATCAGTTCTTTCAGGGGCTTCATGCCTGCTTCCTCCAAACCAATCCGGAACCATGCGCCGCGTTCCGCCTGTATTCCGAAGGGCGATACGGTCTGGGTTGTATCGGTTTCGCCGAGTTCGTTTATCAATGTGAAACTGCGGATGCCGCTGACGCTGGTTTCTATGCTCACACTTTCAAACTCCAGTCCTTCCGCCCATGTGGGATAGTTTCCTTTGTCAGTCAGGATGCGGAGTGCGGGGTATGCAGTTACTATGCCGTGTGTCTCTTCCGTGCAGGGCGAGGGTGCGATACCGTCTCTTCCTATGGTGAAACCGAAACGTAGCTCATCGGATGTAAGACCGCATTCCGCATGGATGGGCTCCCAGCCGTCTGCCGTGGAGTATTCCAAAACAAAGCCTTGTTTCTTGCCTGTATCAGTCGGTGTATTCCCTCCTTTCAGCCGGAGACTGACGGTTACATCACGCCTGCCTTCCTCCAATATCAGCATGGGCGACTCTATCTGCCAGCCCGTGCGCAACGCCTCGCCGCCTGTGAACAGGGCTTCCGCATTTGAAGCGTCATCGGAATGCAGAGTTTGGATACAAGCCCCTCCACGGGAGGGGTTGGGGAGGCTAATTGCATCCGCCTGTACGCACCGCATCGGACTGATGTATTCATCCTGCGTGGTTTTATAGATCAAATCGTCCCCAGCTGCAAAAGCAGTTTCCTCGGCTAAGGTGAACCCGCCTCTCCCCCTTATGGGGGAGCCGGAGGGGGCCGGAGTTATCACGAGATAAGTATTGTCCGGCACCGCTTCCGCAGGTCTGGCGTGCAAAACTTCCTTGCGGTAAAGTTCCGGCAACGAGGCAAGGCGGCGGTTAAAGACTTCAGCGATGCCCGCGTAGTTTTTCAGGTAGGCGATAAGTAGGGCAAGGGCTGGTTCCGTGTCACCGCCGTCCGCCGCCTGCCGCAAGTAACTGTCGGCATTCTTATGTATGGCGGTCACGGTGTGCAGCATCCGGTAATAACGGTGGTTGTGTTCATCTTCCGTCCGGAGGGTATTGTCCAGTTCCTCATGCAGCTTACTGGCTATTTGCACCGTAGGGCTGTCGGCTCTTCCTTGTACAAAGGCAGCCTGCAGGTAGGCTTCCAGCCGTGCTACCCACCGCTCCACGTCCCGCTCTAATTTGCGGACATAGTATGCCTGCTCTTCCGTGCCTTGCGCCTCGGCGAAGCTGTTGCCGTAACCGGACAGGTTCTTGCGGCGGATGTCAGTAAGCACGGTCAGCACGTGGTTCTCCAAAAGAGATGTAAGCGTACTATCTCTACTGTCAGCGTCACGGTAAGAAATTCCTTTGCTCATCCGTATCAGATGATACAGGAGTTTGTCTGTGTCAGTTGTCAACGGATGGAGGTTATCCGACCTTGCACAGCCGTCCTCATAATCGGTATGGAACACGTTACTACGTATAGTTTCTGTTGCCATATATTTGTCTGTTACTATAATTTATATGCTTTGGCAAGAGTACAGAAACAAATCATTTCCTGAAACACGGTTTCGGCTGTGTTCAGGAAATGAAAGAAAATAAGGTAAAAGTCCTGCCCTGATACGCTGTGCGAAGCAGGAAACGTGGCAGGCTCTGTCTCAGATAAGGTTCACGTCGAGCCTAAGCATGATGCCCAAGGCTGCGGCGATGCGGATGAAGGAGGACAGTTGCAAGTCGGTTTCGCCTTTCTCCAGGCGGCTGATGTAGGAACGGTCGCGCCCCACGCGCTCTGCCAGCTCCTTTTGGGTGATGCCGAGTGCCTTGCGGCGGTCGCGCAGCACTTCGCCATAATACCATGCCAATGCCTTGGCGTTGAACTCGGCGCGTTCCGGACTTCCCGTTTCGCCCACTTCGCGTGCCAGCATGGTTTCTGCCGTCTCAAAGCCGGGCTTCTTGGCGAAGTCCGTCTGACGGAGCTTCTTCACTTCTTCCGCTGTCAGTCTGTTGCTCGTTGTTGTCATAATACACTCCTTAAAATGTTAATCGCCTTTGTTATTTCCTTGTCGTAATCCTTGGTGCTTTTCTTCACAAAGCCGTTCAGCAGGATGACGTTTGTCGCTAAAGTAACTAATTAGTCACATCCAACCAAATCTTTTGCCCACAAATTGCCTGTTTTCTTTCGTTTCTGTCTCAGTCTGTCAAAGAACGCTATATCGTTTCAGGCGGCAGCACGGACTGCTTGTGCCTGTATATTTTTCTATGCGCTGACAGACCGGAAAAAGAAAGCCGCCTGCCTCTTGCGGGTGTTCGTAAAGGGCTGGCGGAATAATGGAATGGCAAAAAACTTATTTCAACTCAATCGTTATCAATGCTGCTTTCTATGTCTTCTATTTGCGGCAGCGATGATGCTACGTCGGCAAAAAGTTTTTCTGTTTCATATTGAGCGATTCCCATCGGTTGGGTGATGCCACGCAGGGCGAATTGCTCTTTTTTGTTGCTTTTCGTGCGGCAAAGCAGAAGCCCTATGGTAGGCTTGTCCTCCGGTGACTTCACATATTCATCTACTGCCGAAATATAGAAATTAAGCTTGCTTACAAATTCGGGGATAAATTCCACAGCTTTCAGTTCCACCACCACGTAACAATGTAGTTTCAGGTGGTACATCAAAATATCAATGTAATAATCATCTCCGTCCACCACTATATGGTACTGTCGCCCGATGAAAGCGAAACCACGTCCCATTTCCAGAAGGAAATCTGTCACCTTCGATGCAAGTGACTTCTCTATGTCCAATTCGTTTTGCAAGGCGACAGTTCCTATGAAGCTGAACTTATAGGGATCCTTGAATGTATATTTCGCCAAATCTGATTCAAGCGGAGGCAACGTCTTATCAAAGTTAGTGACAGCTTTTCCTTTCGCCGCAATGTACTTGTTGGCTATTTGCGCCAGCATCACATCGCGAGACCATCCGTTGGCAACAGTCTCAAGAATGTAGAAAGCTCTTGTTGCTTCGTCCTTTACTTTGGGAAGCAAGGAAATGTGGTGATACCAGGATATTTGGGAGAGGGGAACTTGAACAAATCCGTTAGATGTGGTTTGTAATTGGTCAAGTGCCACTTGACCAATCGGGAGCCTCCTGAAATCGTCCTGCGGAATCTCCAGAAACGGATAGCGTGGATAAGCGGCGGCGAACTGCCTCATCAGTTTGAGGTTCGTAAGCGAGAGACCTCTGTCATCCGGAAATCTTCGGCGCAAATCGTCCGCCAATCGCCTGATGACTTTCGCACCCCAACCTTGCGTGTCCTGTTTCACCATGATGTCATGCCCTATTTTCCAATAGAGTGAGAGCATTTCCGCATTGACGTTTATCACTGCCGTAAGTTTGCTCCGTTCAATAAGCTTCTCCATCTCCTTGCGCCACCCTTCATACCCTTGGGGCATTATGTTGGCTAATTTATCTTTTTCTGAGTTCATTCTTCTTAATTCAACTTTATCATTTGATTTTGATATGATTGTGCGAAGATACTATTTTATTTGGATATCAGCGAAGTCGTTTCATCCCTTTTTGCAAACATGTTTGCAAAATTCAATGGATTTCGCCCTCTTTTTCTTCCCATTATTCACTTTCGTGTATCTTTACTTCGCTCAGCAGAATGTGCTGGGCACCCTCCGCGATCGCTTATCGTAAAGATTCCTTTTTCCAGTCTGTCAAAGAACGCTTAAGCCGGGAGCAACGACAAATCATGCTTGCATGAATTTGCTGATTGCCGAGGCACAGCCATTTTTATCAAAAGAACGCCTGTTGCTTTTTAAGGCTGCAGATTATAAATCCTTATGCTCATTGTCGTAGAATTACAAATCCAATGGAACGAGGGTCACACACAACCTATATAGTGAACGACTTCATTCTGATCATTCGTGCTTACCATTATCCCTTTCCTACCAGTTTCACTACGTACAATATAAGTTGAATTGCCATTTATCCTCGCCGTTATAATATCATACGGAGTGTTTGATGTAAAATAGTCGCCATTACGGCTATAAGTTGAATTTCTTATTGTAGTATTAAAACTGTTATTTCTATCATCTATAATAGTGCTTTTGAATATTCTATTATCGGATGAACGCCTATTTCTTAACTTCTCTTTAGCATCTTCTCTTGTGAAAGTCCTCCTTGCCAAATGGTGCAACGCAAAATAAGTATTTACACCTGTAATTTGCTTTCGAGATATGACATTTCGTCTACCTGTTCTCAACTGTACTCGTTGAACATTTTCAGTGTTAGGTTTCTCTATCCTCCTACTAACCTTCTTCTTATTCTGTCTCGCTTCGTACATAACTCATAATTTTTAAAGATTGCTACTCCATTAAAAACTCTTTGAAAGTTGCAGCCCGGCTTAACCGAAAGAACTTTCATTGCCTGCACCGTTACCGCCGGAGGCGGAATCTTTCAGCCCTTTCGTCTGCTGACAATATACCAACGAATCCAAGATGATATGCTTGTACTTCGGACAGGGAGGAGATATTCACCCTGTCCACCGCCGTGGTAGTGATGAAATAAAGTTCATCCAATATTCTGTTCATTGTGTTCATACTTTAATTCGTTTATTTCTTGCTTAATCCAATCTTTACTTGTTCCGTTCGTTCAATCGGATTTGCAATCCAATTGTATTTGATTATCAGGATTTTATCCAGACATATGAAATCTTTCAACCACTTATGATTACAAATCCGCCGGGACGGGAACAGAATTAAAGTGGTTCCGCCTGAGGTCCTCTATAATTTGTACCTATATAATAATTTACCTGCCATTGGTTATTACCATCACAACACCATGATAGCTTATAAACATCATTTCTATTTCTTTGTGGATGCATTCCTGTTGAGACTAAAATCGGCTGGTCATCTATTACAATCAAAAAAACGGTAAAATTAGTATGATGCGTATCATGATATACATGATAACCTTCATAAGTTGGCAAATTCCCATGAGTATGCCTTAAGGCTTGTGATATAATATGTTGAATGCCATTTGGGAGAGCTATATTAAATTGTTGATTAACACTGTTATTTAAATCGACAAGTATTGCTCCTGGATGATTGGCTATAAACTTATCTGCATTTGTAGTAGTTGCTATCATACCTCTAAATTGCTCAATTTCTACTTTTTCTATTGCTGAGTTAATCCTCAGTATGATATTCTCCATGTCATCATCATTATATGGAGCAATATACTCCCCGCTACACTCTTGATAAATATCTTCTACTTCATTTTTTATATGTGGGTATTCAAAAATTAAGTCATTGATAAGTTTTTGAAAAAAAGGACTATATATATTACTACTCTTAAATTCTGGATTATCCTTAATTTGTGCCCAAACCAAAGGTTGCCTTTGAATTACAGAATTATGTATTAAACCTTGTGCCTGTAGCAGAACAGAATTGTGATCTTTTTCTTTCAATTGCCTTAACATTTGTTTTTTTCGTATTCCACTACCTCCTTCAATCCTCCTATTAACCTTCTCCTTATTCTGTCTCGCTTCGTACATAACTCATAATTTTTAAAGATTATTACTCCATTAAAACCTCTTGAAGCAGTCACCCACGTGGGGCGACTGCCTTGTTCTCATTTTACGCCAGCGGATTCTCCGTTACACCCTCGTCATCGTCATCCTGCGCCGGGTCACTGTCCTTCGTGTCGGGCGATAGCTCGATCTATTCCAGTTGGTCGCTGTCCACGAGGGCGCGGGTGTAGGTACCGTTAGCCAGCTTCGTGCGTTCGGAGATGAACTCCACGCGGACGGCTTTCACCTGCTTCTCGAAGTCGAAGGCTTCGAGGCTGTCCACGCCTACGGTGTCGAGCGTGTAGCGGAAGTAGCCGAGGCCCGTGATGTGGACGCTCTTGCCTTGTGCCATGCGGGTGTGCATCACTCCCGCAATGTCGCCCAAGACGGCTTGGACATCGGAGTTGCTCACTGTGGAAATCTTCGCCAAATCCTTAGCGATGGTTTCCGTTTCTACAGGTTTGCCCTGCACTACGGCACGGGGATAATACACGCCCTGCCGTTTGTTGAACATCTTTTTCCAGAATGGCATAACTGTACGTTTTAATGGTTAATATTTTGTTTCTGACTTCGTTTTCTCTTGTCGCTGACTTGAGGAGGTCGAGTCAGCGACTTGTGCTTGTCTTGTCAGCGACAAGAGAAAAGCGTGTTTATTTGTTCATATCTTCCACTTCTACCAGTTCCAATTCGCATTCAGACGTGCCTACGGAACGAGTGATGGTATTTGTTCCTTTCCTTACTACTTTTAAATTAAAATTGTAAGCATATCCTAATTCCAAGAAACGTAAGCATCCAACCAATATGCACACCCCTTTAGCCCCCTGATTTACAGGGAGCTAAATTCTATCATGAAATAAATTTTAGTCATACTTAACATAAAAGAGCCTCTGTCAGGGCTTCATT